>DNCN01000165.1 GCA_003485015.1 bacterium | reverse complement strand
GAGAGCTGGACCAAAACAGTGAAAATACTTGACTTTTTTATTCAATTCTGGTAACATCAACTCCAAATATAGAGAATTTAGAAAAACTGAAGTTTAACCCCCGAATAAAATCCTTAAAGAAAAAGAGAAAGGGAGTATCGGAATGGAAGGTATTGGTAAAGTAAGGCAGGTCTTAGGGCCGGTAGTTGATATTGAGTTTGAATTCGAAGAACTTCCACCTATTCACAACGCGATCCGCGTGGATACTAAACAAGAAGGGGAAAATCGATGGCTTATCTGCGAAGTGATTCAGCATTTAGGGGAGAAGAATGTTCGAGCGATCGCCATGGGGCCAAGTGAAGGGTTGAAGCGGGGTATGCTGGCCGAGGATACAGGTCAATCCATTACTGTTCCAGTGGGCAAAGAGACCCTTGGTCGGGTAATGAATCTCTATGGGGAACCGGTTGACCATTTGGGCCCTATTGAGACCCAAGAACGGTGGCCTATCCACCGGCCGTCACCTCCATTTGAGGAACAGCAAACCATTCGGGAGATGTACGAAACAGGCTTAAAAGCCGTTGACCTATTAGCACCATTTGCCAAAGGGGGAAAGATTGGCTTCTTTGGTGGAGCTGGTGTGGGAAAGACAGTTCTGGTTATGGAGCTCATCCGAAACATTGCCATTGAACACGGTGGTTTCTCAGTCTTTGCTGGTGTGGGTGAGCGGACACGTGAGGGGAATGACCTTTGGCTTGAGATGAAGGAATCGGGTGTCTTAGAGAGAACAGCCCTGGTCTATGGCCAGATGCAGGAACCACCGGGTGCAAGATTCAGGGTTGGGCTCTCCGGTGTAACCGTAGCTGAGTATTTCCGTGAGAAGGAGGGAGCAGATGTACTCCTCTTCATCGACAACATCTTTCGTTTTGTCCAGGCAGGCTCTGAGGTCTCGGCCCTCTTAGGTCGAATCCCTTCAGCGGTTGGATATCAGTCAACCTTAGGAACGGATATAGGTGCCTTAGAGGAGAGGATTACCTCAACTAGAAGAGGCTCCATTACCTCTGTTCAGGCCATCTATGTTCCGGCTGATGATCTGACCGACCCAGCACCAGCAACAACCTTTGCCCACTTAGATGCTACCATTGTTCTCTCTCGGCAGATCGCTGAGCTTGGTATTTATCCAGCTATCGACCCCTTAGATTCAACCTCAAGGATCTTGGACCCTCAGTTTCTCGCAGACGAGCATTACCGGGTAGCCAGAGCTTGTCAGGGCATTCTTCAGCGGTATAAGGAACTCCAAGATATCATCGCCATCCTGGGGATGGAGGAGTTGAGTGAGGAGGATAAGCTCATCGTCAGTCGAGCCCGAAAGATCCAGAAATTCCTCTCCCAGCCCTTCTTTGTGGCTGAGGTCTTTACCGGAACACCTGGGAAGTATGTAAAATTAGAAGAAACCATCGGAGGATTCAAGGGAATTGCTGAGGGCCAATATGATGATATCCCCGAACAGGCTTTCTACATGGTTGGCGGCATAGATGAGGTGCTGGAGAAGGCAAAGCACCTTAAGGGAGAAGAGTAGGTGGATTTAGTAATTGTCTCGCCTTCAAAGGTTATCTTCGAAGGGGAGGTAGAGATGGTTATTGCTCCTGGGGAGCTTGGTGAACTTGGGATTCTCCGGGCGCATACCCCTTTGATCTCTAATCTCAAGGAAGGGATACTTAGAGTGAAGAGTGGGGGCAATGAAGAGCAATATAAGATCAATGGAGGCTTCTTAGAGGTCTTAAAGGATAAAGTGGTAGTTACGATTTATGGGTAAGGCTCTATTGACCATTATTCTCTTTCTTGGAAGTGGGATTCTCCTTGCTCAAGCTGCCTCTTCTCAGATAGATGCCCTGGCCCATTATGGTTTGGGCGCATTTTACGAGATTCGAGGGGATTTAAAGGGAGCGGTCAAGGAGTACAAAAAAGCCAGAAGACTTGATCCCTCAAACCCACAGATCGAGAGAAGCTTAGCTGCTATGTATCTCTCAAGTGGCAATCATAAAAAGGCCCTGGCACACCTTAAGAGATATAAGGATCTTGTGCCTGAGGATCCTGAATCTCACAGAATGCTAGCCTCATTGTATATAGCCTCAGGTTCATTAGAGAAAGCAATTCAGGAGCTACTAGAGGCCGCTCGACTCAACCCTCAGAATATAGAGACCCACTACATCCTGGGAACCATCTACGATCTTCAGAATAGATTTGAAGAAGCTATTATTGCCTTCAAAAAGGTCCTTGAGCTTGACCCTTCTTCCTCCCACGTTTACTTCAACTTGGGAGCACTCTATGTCAAAACTGAAAGAATACCAGAGGCGATAGAGTCTTTTGAGAAGACCCTCGATCTGGATCCAAATGATTCGAAGGCGCTCTTCGCTCTGGCTTCACTCTATGAGATAAAAGGAGAGAAAGAGAAGGCAGAGGATTTCTTTAAGAGAGGACTTAGTCTCGATCCAGACGATCTTTCCGTCAGGAAGAGATTAGCCCAGATATACCTTGATAAGAACCAGCTCGATTTGGCCGAAGCGGCGATTAAAGAGATCATCGATAGATCGCCAGAGGACCTAAGAGCTCATTTTATCTTGGCCAATATCTATCTTGATCAAGGGAAGACCCTTTTGGCCATCCAGGAGCTAAAAAGGACCATTGATCTTAATAAAGAATTTGTTCTGGGTTATGTCCACTTAGCCCATGCCTACGCTTTAAACAACGAATATGATCAGGCCATTACTTCCATCCGCCAGGCCATAGAGTTGGACCCAGGGAAGGCAGGAGCTTGGTTGCTATTGGGATTGATCCTTTCAACCGCCAATAGGTTCGAGGAAGCTGTCCCCGCCTTCAAGAAGACTATCGAACTCGACATAGAGAACGACACGGCTTACTACCGATTAGGGATAGCCTACGACAAGACAGGTCAGTTCGAGGAGGCTATCGATGCCTTCTCTAAGACCATTGGACTTAACCCAGAGGCAGCCGATGCTTATAATTACCTCGGCTATCTCTATGCTGAGCGGGGCATCAAGCTGGATGAAGCGATCGAGTTGGTCAAGAAGGCATTGGAGATAGAACCCAATAATGGATACTTTATCGACTCCCTTGGCTGGGCTTACTACCAGAAGGGCCAATTAGATGAAGCTATTATTAAACTTGAAGAGGCAATTGCCTTAGTTAAGGATGACTATATCATCTGGGAGCACCTGGGGGATGCCTATTACCGTAAGACGAGGCTAAAAGATGCCGTCCTGGCTTGGGGGAAATCCTACGAGCTGGGCAACAAGAGTAAAGACTTAGAAGAGAAGCTGAGAGAGGCTAAAGAGAGATTAGCCCAGGAGGAGAAAGGTGAGTAACATCATTGATATCCTTGCCCGGGAGATACTCGATTCCCGAGGAAATCCCACTGTTGAAGTAGAGGTAGAACTTGAGAGTGGAGCTAGGGGTTGGGCTAAAATCCCTTCAGGGGCGTCTACTGGGAAGCATGAGGCCATTGAACTTCGTGATGGGGATACGAAGCGTTTCTGTGGAAAGGGAGTGCTCAATGCCTGTAAGAATGTAAATGAGGTCATTACGCCAGAACTAATAGGAGAAGATGCCCTCTTGCAGCGGGAGATCGACTTGCGTTTGATTCAACTTGACGGAACACCGGATAAAGGGCGGCTCGGGGCCAATGCCATTTTAGGTGTTTCTCTAGCGTGTGCCCGAGCAGCAGCCAATTACTTAGACATGCCCCTTTATCGATACATTGGTGGGGTAAGTGCCCATCTTCTGCCTACACCCATGATGAACATCTTAAACGGTGGTAAGCATACAGACAACAAGATCGATGTCCAAGAGTTTATGATCATCCCCACAGGTTTTGAAGATTTCCGATCGGCCTTGAAATCAGGGGTGGAGATATACCATACTCTGAAGGGTCTTCTCGCCAAAAGGGGAGCGATCACTGCCGTAGGTGATGAAGGGGGATTTGCCCCGCGTTTGAGAGGAACGACTGAAGCCATCGAGGTGATCATCGAAGCTATTGGACAGGCAGGCTACAAGGTAGGCGAGGATGTTCTTCTCGGATTGGATGTTGCAGCCACCGAACTTGTAGATAACCAAGGATATATCTTTAAAGGCGAAGGAAGGTCTTTCACCTCCGAGGAGTTGATCGATTACTATGCTGAATTAATCAAGACCTATCCTATCATCTCCATAGAGGACGGACTAGGAGAAGACGACTGGGAGGGATGGGCGAAGTTCACCTCAAGGCTAAAAGATTCAGTTCAGCTTGTAGGTGATGACCTCTTTGTGACCAATCCCCAACGTTTGGCCCAGGGTATAAAGATGCAGGCTACTAACGCCATCTTGATTAAACTGAATCAGATTGGAACCTTGACCGAAACCTTGGAGACGATCGAATTAGCCAAAAGACATGGTCTGGGTACAATCATCTCCCATCGCTCTGGAGAAACCGAAGATCCAATAATTGCCGATATTGCTGTCGCCACCAACGCTGGTCAGATAAAGACGGGGGCACCTGCAAGATCTGATCGGGTGGCTAAATACAACCGACTTCTTTGGATTGAAGAAGAATTGGGCAGGGAAGGCCGGTATGCCGGAGCAGAGGTCTTCAAAATCTAAGAAACCTAAGTCAAAGAGAAAATCCATCTTTTCAAAGAAGAAACTTCTTTTTTGGGGAGGGGTAGCTCTTATCATCTATATCTTCATCTTTGGCCACTTTGGCTATATCTCGCGCCACCAGAAAGAGCGTCAAATCCATCAATTGAAGGTCTTAATAGAAAAGACCAGAGAAGAGAACACCCTATTAGAGAAAGAGATAGAAGACTTAAAAGAGAATCCGGCAAGGATCGAGAAGGAAGCCAGGGAGTCTTTGGGTATGGTGCTACCTGGTGAATATCCTGTCGAGTTCATTAAGCGACAGGAAGAATCCAGTGAGGCTATAGATCAAACCAATCAAAAGGAGTAGAAGCAAAAGGATGCCGACCTACGAATACGAGTGCAATTCCTGTGGAAATACCGTAGAAGTCTTTCAACAGATTACTGAACCGCCATTAATGGATTGCCCAAGATGTAACGAAGGAAGCCTACGTCGTCTCTTTGGTAAGAATGTTAACCTTATTTTTAAAGGCTCTGGATTCTATATCACCGACTACCGGAGTGAAGAGTATAAGAGACGAGAGAAGGAAGAGAAGGGGGAAAAAACCCCCAAGAAGGAATCTATTGCCCCCAAGGAGAAGAGGGAGGATAGCCTCTCCCCCTCAGCCTAAAACTATTACAAATACTGAAAGCCTGGAACAAAGACCTTATGGCCAGGCTTTTTAGTATTTTATTTCCTCTAAAAAGACTCTCCTTTTAGGACTTTATCAATAAATCAAATTTGCCCCTAAGGATCAACAATTGCCCTCCGGTTATCTGACAAGCAAAGTGCCTTTTTCAATGCCTTCTTATGGAAGTTCTATAACTACCTTTTCGGCATCATCAATAGCAAAGATTAAAAACCAAACCGCATCTGCCAAAAATTAATTAACCCTGGGCATCAATAGTAGATTAGAGTTCATGTTACGCCTTCAAAATCAAGAATCCGCTTGGTAATCGTCGAAGACCCCACTAAATGTTGTAAGACTCTTTCTTAGGGCATCCTCGGCATCGATCCCCCCTTGGCGAGCCAGTTCAACTAGGAGAAAGAGAAGATCTGCTAGAGCATCTTCTATTCTCCCCTTGTCTTCTCCTGAAAGGCTCTTCTTGAAGACCTCAAATCTTTCCTCTAAGAGAGAAGCATCCCCCTCGATCACTCCTTTACCCTGACGGCTCAGTTTATCCTGGATGCGGCGAGCCATAAGCAGGGCAGGAAGTCCTGGCGGCAGGCCAGCCAATGGTCCCTGATTATTGCCCGCTAATCTTCTCTCTTCTTGTTTTATTCTTTCCCAGTTGGCCAGGACCTCTTCAGGGGTTCTAAGGATCTCTTCTCCAAAGACATGGGGATGCCGGGTTCTGAGCTTAAAGATGATTCCTTCTAAGATCTCCTTGATCCCGAAGGCGTGCCTCTCTTTGGCTATCTGGGCGTGAAAGATGACCTGAAGGACAAGATCCCCCAATTCTTCCATCAGCCTCTGGTCATCCTCCTCATCGATGGCCGCTAAAACTTCGTAAGTCTCTTCGACTAGATAAGGTTTGATAGAATGGTGGTCCTGCTGTTTATCCCAAGGACACCCCCCCTCCCCTCGAAGCTCCGCCATTATCTTGATGAGTTCATTGAAGCTACTTACTTCATCAAAGATCTTATCTTTATCTCTAACGGGGTTCATCAGCCAGCTCCTTCAATATCTCTCTTAGAACTTGAATCTGCCCCTCTTGATGGGTCTTGTCCCATTCTAAATGGAGGAGATTGGTCTTTCTGGGGTTGAATCTTATCTTATCACTGAATCTTTTGGCTAAATGCTGAATCTTAGGAATGATCTCTTCCTTTTGAGGGAGTTCGATATTTATTCTTCCATCTCCTCCCGAAATAGAGGGAATGCTAATTACTCGAGCCAATGCTTTAAGCTCCATAATAATCAGAAGATTCTGCGTTACCTTAGGGAAGGGACCATACCGATCCCAAAACTCCTCTTCTATCTCTTTGAGATCTTCGATGCTTTTCACACTGGCTATCTTCTTGTAGGCCTCAAACCTCTGTCGGGTATCAGGAATATAATCCTCGGGAAGATAGGCCTCTAAAGGCAGATCTACCTGGGGCGGTGGAACTTCCCTTTCGATCTTCTCTCCTTTGAGTTCGGCCACGGCTTCTTCTAAAAGACGACAATAGAGCTCAAAACCCACGGAGACAAGCTCACCATGCTGTTCTGGACCAAGAATATTTCCGGTGCCTCTTATCTCCATATCCCGCATAGCCAGTCTGAATCCTGAACCAAGTTCACTGAACTCCTTTATAGCAAGCAACCTCTCCTTAGCCTGGTCTGAAAGGGCTGCCTTGGTTGGATAGAGGAGATAGGCGTAAGCCCGATGTCCAGCCCGGCCCACCCGACCCCGAAGTTGGTAGAGCTGGGCCAGTCCAAACTTGTGAGCATCAGCAATAATAATGGTATTTACCTGGGGGATATCAAGTCCAGACTCAATGATCGAGGTAGAGAGCAGAAGATCATACCTTCCATCTAGAAAATCCAACATGACCCGTTCCAGTTCATGTTCAGGCATCTGGCCATGAGCAATGGTCAATCTTATCTCAGGGACGATCTTCCTTAAGAGGGCGGCCATCTTGTCGATAGTTTGGATCCGGTTATGAACGAAGAAGACCTGACCTCCCCGGTCCTTTTCCCGTAGAATCGCATCATGGATGAGGTCTTCATCGAATTTGGCCACCTGTGTCTGGATAGGGAGGCGGTCTGGTGGTGGGGTCTGAATGACACTCATATCTCTAGTCTTAGTCAAAGCCATATAAAGGGTGCGTGGTATGGGGGTAGCGGTTAAGGTGAGGACATCTACTAACTTCCTCAGGTTCTTCAACTTCTCTTTATGTCTTACTCCAAAGCGTTGTTCTTCATCAATGATGACCAATCCCAGGTTACGAAAACTCACATCCTTCTGGAGTAGGCGGTGGGTGCCAATGATAATATCGATTTCTCCTTTTTTAAGTCGTTCAACGATCTTCTTCTGTTGAGTCTTGGTCTTAAATCTGGAAAGGACCTCAATATTTACGGGATAAGGATCGAAGCGGTCACGAAAGGTAGCTAAGTGCTGTTGGGCGAGGATAGTGGTGGGCACAAGAACGGCTACTTGTTTGGCATCCATGGTTACCTTAAAGGCAGCCCGAATAGCCACCTCAGTCTTCCCATACCCTACATCGCCGCAGACCAATCTATCCATGGGTCTCTTCTTCTCCAGATCTTGCTTTATCTCCTCTACAGCCCTCAATTGATCAAGGGTCTCCTCATGCCTGAACCTGGCCTCAAACTCATACTGCCAGCTGGTGTCGGGTGGGAAGGCGTAACCCGGCAAGGTCTCTCGGGCAGCATATAGCCCCAGAAGCTCTTTGGCTAGATCGCGCACAGAGTTTTTGACCCTCCTTTTTACTTGCTCCCAGGCATTACCGCCCAGCCGGTAGATCTTAGGAGGACTGTCTCTATCGCCTATATACTTTTGAACAAGGCTTAACTGATCAATAGGGATATAGAGTCGATCGCCTTCAGCATACTCTATAAGGAGAAAATCACGTCTTGTGCCCTCGACCTTAATATTCTTTAACCCCAAGTAGCGGCCGATGCCGTAATTGAGATGGACAACTAAATCCCCTTCTTTGAGGTCGACAAAGTCTGAGATGGGAAAACTCTCCTCGGAGTCGAAGTATCGGCGACGGAAAGATCTGGGCTTAGGAAAGAGATCACGATCGCTGATAACCGCAAGTCTTAAGTCTTTAAGTTCAAACCCCTTACTTAGATGACCAGTAATAATAGAAGGTAGATGGTCCAATCTCTCAAGGCCTATGGTGGACTCTATTCCTATTTCTTTGAGGAGTTCCTGAATCCGAGCGGCCTGAGCTTGGTAACCAGCTACAAAAATGATCTGCCATCCTTCATCCTGCCATAAGCCAAGCTGTTGGACAAAGAGAGAGGAGGAGATTGTAAGCCCCTCAATAGAACTAACGGAAAATTTTACTGATCGATCTGTTTCTTTGTCTGAGAGATAGGGGGTAGAGATGACTTGAAATTTGTCCATTAAGGTTTCAGCCTCTCTCCACGAGAGGAGAAGTTCCTTGGGAGGGAGAACAAACTTCCCTCTACTAATGGTCTCCTGATATCGCGAAGAGATCTCATCCTCTATTTTGGCGACTTCTTCTATGATTAGATCTGGCCCATCGAGAAAGATAAGAGAATCTTCTTTAAGATAATTGAAGATACTCGCCAGTTCTGGATAGAAAGAGGGGAGATACCACTCAATGCCTTCAAAATAGCCTTCTGTAAGGGAGCTGTTGATCAAGGACTCTGGGCTAGAGATTTTAGCCTTGAATCGAGAGAGGGCCTCTTGAGTAAGGACGAGTTCTCTCTTGGGTAAGATAACGACCCTATCTTTGATTCCGGTTGAACGTTGACTAGTAGGACTGAAACTCCGGATGGACTCGATCGTTTCACCAAGGAAGTCGATTCTAATAGGCTCAGGGGAAGTAATCGGATAGACATCAACGATCCCGCCCCTTACGCTGAACTCCCCCTTGGCTTCGACCATTTCGATCCGCTCATAACCTAAGGTGAGTAATTTAGCAAGGAACTCTTCCCTATCTAAGGATTGGCCTGTAATGAGCTCGAGTTTTGAATCGAAGAGGGCTTGAGGTGGAATGATCTTCGAGAGGATTGTTCCCACCGGTGCAATGACGATCAGATCTTCTCCCCTTCTCAGTTTATCGAGGACGGATAACCGGAGGGCAGTCAACTCATAATGGGAGGAAAGGGGTTCATAGGGAAGGATCTCCCAAGAGGGGAAGAGGGCTACCTTTGTTGCTTCTTCTCCATAGGACCTCACCTTTTGGCACTCATCTTTTCCATCCTCACCCCCTTGACCCTCTTTTGAGAATTGTTGGGTTGATGACTCTTGCTGGATGAATAAGGTGAGGTCTTCTTTGAGCTCCTCTGCTCCTTGTTGGGTTGGGGTGATGACCAAGAGGGGTCGCGGATTCTTGTGGTATATTCCGGCCAGGAGATAGGCCTTAAATGA
>DNCN01000095.1 GCA_003485015.1 bacterium | reverse complement strand
TAGTCAGCTACACCAAGGCACGGGCCGAAACTATCATCAAAGACTTCTCCTCTGGTCTGATGGAGAGGCCAGAACGGATCATCCTTTTGGCTATCGGTGCCTTCTTAGGGGATAAGGTAATGAGATTCATCCTATGGTCTTTGGTACTTCTAGTGCATTTTACTGCCCTTGAGAGGGTCATTTATACCCATAAAAGGATAAGGGGGGATAAAAAGGATGAATAGTTTGACCTATAAAGAAACTGGAGTAGATATCGACCGAGGGAATGAGTTAGTAAAGAAGATAAGGAATCTAGCCAAAGAGACCTTTAGCCAAGGGGTCTTAGGAGGTATTGGAGGTTTTAGTGGATTGTTTGAGTTGGATCTTTCTAAATATCGGCAGCCGGTCTTAGTCTCATCCTGTGATGGTGTGGGAACAAAACTCAAGGTAGCCTCATTGCTCAATAGACATAATACTGTGGGGATAGATCTAGTGGCAATGTGCGTCAACGATCTTATTGTCTCAGGCGCTAAGCCCCTCTTCTTCCTGGACTATCTGGCTATGGGCAGATTAAATCTTGAGGTCGCCACTCAGCTTATTGAAGGGATAGTAGCTGGTTGCCAGGAAGCAGGGTGTAGCCTAATTGGTGGAGAGACAGCTGAGATGCCGGGGATCTATCAGGAAGGTGATTATGACCTAGCAGGCTTCTCTCTCGGGATAGTAGAGAAGGAAGAGATCATTGATGGGGGTAGAGTTGTTCCCGGTGATGTGTTGATTGGCTTAGCTTCAAATGGTCTCCACTCTAACGGCTACTCCCTTGTCCGCAAGGTCTTTGAGAGGGAGATTGAAGAATTTGGAGAGGAACTGCTTAAGCCCACCCGCATCTATGTCAAAACAGTTCTATCCTTGATGGAGAATCTTAGGATTAAAGGGATAGCCCATATCACTGGTGGTGGCTTCATTGAGAATATCCCTCGAGTTCTACCTGAGGGGATGAGGGCTGTTATCCAAGGGAACTCCTGGGAGATACCTCCTATCTTCAAATTGATTAGGGAAAGAGGAGAGGTCTCTTTTTATGAGATGTATCGAACCTTCAATATGGGGATTGGTCTCGTCATTATTGTTGCTAAAGAGGTAGAGAAAGAATGCTTCAATCTCTTGCAAGACTTGAAAGAGAATGCATTTTCCATTGGGAGGGTAGAGAGAGGAGAGAAGGAGGTGATAGTCATTGGAGAATAGTTGCCGGATTGCCGTTTTGGTTTCAGGTCGGGGGTCGAATCTTATGGCTATTATCGATGCGGCTGAAAGGGGAGAGATAAGATCCAAGATCGAACTTGTTATCAGTGACAATAAAGAGGCTTACGCCCTTACCCGGGCTAAAGAGCATGGCATTAGGACCCTTTTTATTGACCCAAAGGAATTCAAGACCCGCGAAGATTATGACCGCCAGATTGTTAAGCACCTTAAAGAACATCAGATAGAACTGGTCTGTCTGGCTGGATATATGTTGCTTGTTACCCCTTACTTTGTTCAGGAATATAAAAATAGGATCATGAATATCCATCCAGCACTCCTTCCCGCTTTTCCTGGCCTGGATGTTCAGAGAAAGGCCATTGAATACGGGGTCAAGGTTACGGGATGTACCGTCCATTTCGTCGATGAAGGGTGTGATACCGGACCAATTATCATACAACGAGCCGTCCCTGTGCTCGAAGATGATACACCAGAGACCCTTTCGGCAAGAATTCTTAAGGAGGAACATAATATCTACAAGGAGGCCATTAGGCTCTTTGAGGAAGGAAGGCTAGTGGTTGAAGGAAGAAGAGTGAGGATCAAATCCGGTCGAAATGAAGATCTTTCTTTAAAGATAGACTGAAGACCTATAAGATAAAAGCATCATGCTCTTACATCACTCTCTTTTGAAAAGAATTTTCTTGATTAAAGGCCGAAGGGTGTGGTAAAATAGATATAGAATTTTTCCAAGGGAGGAAGAATGCATGCCTTGATCCTTCTTCTCATCTGTGTCTTCATTGGTGCTGGTGGACAGATCCTTTTGAAGAAAGGGGTGATGGGTACCTCCCAAGACTTATCCCTTCTTAGTCAGTACCTTAAGATGCTTAGTTCTCCACTGGTAATGATGGGTTTATTGCTCTATATGGGTGGAGCCCTTCTCTGGCTGAAGGTTCTTCAGAAGGCTAACGTGAGTTATGCCTATCCCCTCTTCAGTATGGTTTATGTCTTAGTTGCTTTAGGTTCTAGATTCATCCTCAAGGAGCGATTTACTAATTTCTTATGGGTGGGCATTGGGTTGATCTGCATGGGTGTTTCAGTAATCCTATTTTCACAGAGACCAGTTCAATAAGGGAGATGAGAATTGCTTACTGTTCAAGAGATATATAATCTTGCCATTAAATGGGGGATTGAGGCTGACCCAAGAGATAAAGCCCAGATTAAAGAAGAGCTAAAAAAGGTAAAGACTACCTACCAGGATCTAAAAGAGGAAGAGAGAGAGGGGTTTGATAAAGAGAGGATTACCAATCCTTATGCGGACAGTAGGATACTTTATGGAGAAGGGAAGCGAGAAGTAAGAGGAATCCTTATCGGCGTAGATATGGAGGTTGGTGAGGTGTTGGTGGCTGAGAGACTCAGGGAGAAGGGGGAGCCGATCGATTTGATCATCTCTCACCATCCCGAAGGATATGCCTTAGCCGGATTCTACGAGGTAATGCACATGCAGGCTGATATCCTGAATAAGTACGGGGTGCCTATCACTGTTGCCGAAGATCTACTTAGCGAAAGGATCAAGGAAGTAGAGCGTAAAGTTATGCCAGTGAACCATAACCGGGCTGTAGATATTGCCAGACTCTTCGACATCCCTTTCCTCTGTATCCATACACCTTGCGATAACTTGGTGACAAAATTCCTTCAGACAAAGATCGACCAGGCAAAGCCTGCAACACTCAAAGATATCGTTAAGCTTCTTAAACAGATTCCAGAGTATAAGATAGCTGCAGCGGTCAACGCTGGGCCAAAGATTCTGGTAGGCAAGGATTCTGATCGAGCTGGTAAGGTTATGGTCGAGATGACTGGTGGGACAGAGGGATCAAAGAAGGTTATGGGGAGACTTTCCCAGGCTGGCATAGGAACCATTGTTGGGATGCATTTAGGGGACGAGATTCGCAAAGAGGCCGAGAAGAATCACATCAAGGTGATTATTGCTGGCCACATCGCCTCTGATACCTTAGGGATGAATCTTTTCTTAGATAAACTTCTCAAGATAAGCAAGATTAAGATAATTGGAGTTTCAGGATTCAGAAGGGAAGTAAGGGTCTGATGCCAGGTGCAATCCCCGATGAAGTCTTAGATGATATCCGGGAAAGGGTAGATATAGTTGAGCTTGCCTCAGAGTATCTTTCCCTAAAAAAGACCGGTGATAATTTTAAGGCCCTGTGCCCCTTTCATACTGAAAAGACGGCCTCATTCGTCATTAGTCGGAAGAAACAGATCTTCCACTGTTTTGGTTGTGGTGTTGGAGGAAATGTCTACTCCTTGATAATGAAGATGGAGGGTCTTGATTTTCCAGAGGCAGTGGAGAGATTGGCTAAAAGGTGTGGGGTTAGTCTACCTACCTCATCAAGGGTTGATAGATTTAGAGAGGAACTATATCGGATTAATGCATTCGCTCAAGATTTTTACTCTCAGAATCTCAGGACAAAAGAGGGACAGAGTGTTCTAAAATATCTTCAAGAACGGGGGTTGAACAAAGAAAGTATCTCTTCTTTTACGCTTGGTTATGCACCCAGTGGTTGGACAAACCTTCTTAATCTTGCCATCTCAAAAGGCTTCAAGATAGAGGAGATCGAGCGTGCAGGATTGATTATCAAGAAAGAGCAGAGTGGTTCTTCGCCAGGGATTGGGGATTATTACGATCGTTTTAGGGAGCGGCTAATCTTTCCTATCTGTGACATCCAAGGTCAGGTGGTTGGCTTTGGGGGTCGCATTCTGAAGGAGGGGGAGCCAAAGTATCTTAACTCCCCAGAGACACCCATCTACAATAAAGGCCAGATCCTTTATGGATTGAATCTGGCTAAGACAGCTATTCGAGAGGCAGGAAGGGCGATCATCGTTGAAGGGTACATGGATGTCATCCTTTGCCATCAGTATGGCTTTATTAATACTGTAGGTGTCTGCGGTACGGCCTTGACCGAAGGACAGATTCGTCTTCTAAGGCGATATACCCAGGAGGCAATACTTATCTATGACCCAGATCCAGCTGGGATGAAGGCAGTATTGCGGGGTATGGACCTTTTGAACGAGGAGGGTTTTAATGTAAAGATTGTTGAACTTATTCAAGGGTCTGATCCAGCAGATTTCCTTAAAAGAAGAGGGGTTGATGATTTTAAAAGATCTCTCGACTCGAGCGAAGGTCTCTTTGAATATCGACTGGGGAAGGCGTTAGAGAAGGCTGACCTCTCTTCACCTGAAGAAAAGGCCAAGGTGGTTGAGGAGGTTATTCCGACTATAGTTAAGACAAAAGATCAAATTCAGGTACATATCTTCATCAAGAGATTAGCCGAGAAACTTCATCTCGCTGAGGAAGTTATCCTTAGTGAGGTAAGATCTAGGAGGCGAGGGGTTAAGGAGGGAGAGGGGCTTAGAGAGCATCTAAAGAGCAAGGAGAAAGGAATTATTGAGTGCGAGAGAGATCTCGTTAGGCTTATGCTCTTGGACGAAGATATTAGAAAAGAGACATTGAAGGAGGTTGATGAAGAGGAATTTCAGGATGGCCTGAGCCAGAAGGTAATTCAATTACTGAAGAATTTTGCCTTGAGACAAGAAGGACTTGAGGTTAAAAGAATCATTGATCTCTTAGAAGAGGAGGGAAAGGCTGTTATCTCATCATTGATTCTTGAAGAGAGGGCAAAAGAGGAAAGGATGAAACTTGTCCGTGCCTATCTTCTCAGGATGAGAGAGAATAGACTCAATAAGGGGATAAGGGATCTAAAGGAGAAGATAGCAGTGGCCGAGAAGACCAAGGATAAGGAGCTTGGTCTGCTCTTAAATCAATACCAACGCCTGGTCAAGGAAGTAAGGTTTCTAAAACAGGGAGCTTGAAGTTTCTCTCCAAAAAGACGGAGAAGTTTCATATACCTTGATTATTTTTAATGATAGTTCAATCCAAAACTGGGAGGTGAAAAGAGGATTTGGCTAAGAAGAAGAGATTAGCGACCATACAAGAGGTTAAAGAACTTGTCAAACGGGGACGGGAACGCAAGGAACTTACCTATGATGAGATAAATGAGGTTTTGCCGGACGATCTAAACCCTGATCAGATCGAAGATATTTTTATGTATCTTAACGAACAAGGGATTGAGATAGTCGATGAGGTTACCTCTAAAGAGACAAGGAAGGATCTCATTTCAGAGGAAGAGGAGATCCGATTAGAAGATCCGGTAAGGATATATCTGCGAGATATTGGACGTGTTCCTCTTTTAACACCCGAGGAAGAGATAGCCATGGCTAAATGCATGGAAGAAGGTGCTAAGGAGATCAAAGAAATTCTCTTAGAGAGCACCTATTTGATGAAGAAGCTCGAGAAGATTATGGAGCAGTTCGAAAAAGAAAAGTTGAAGGTTGACGACATTTTAGAGGTTTCTCCTTCCTTCTATCCTTTTTATCCGTCAAGAAGAAAGAGAC
>DNCN01000114.1 GCA_003485015.1 bacterium | reverse complement strand
CATCACCCTTAAGGCTTTCTAGAACGAGTTGTAGTTTTTCTTGGGCTGTAAGTTTTATCTTTGTCATAGAGACCTCCTGGTTTTTAATTATCCTAAACTTTTCAGCCCAAATCTACACATTTTTTAAAGAACTTTTATACCCATAAGATCTGAAACATTATATTTTTCATAGTATCCAATTTAAAAAGGCAATTTCTCCTCGTGTGTAACCACTACGCCTTTCCTTTAGAGGCTTTGAATCTGCAATCCTACTTCTCGTTGAGAATCTTTCGAAAGCACCTCAGTTTGTCAAGCCACCATTTTCTTTCTATCAGGAAGACTACCAATCCTGAAGCGATGATTATAGCTGCCACCCGAGGATCATGAGAAAAGATGCTGAAGAGACCAATAAGCCCCAAAATAAAAGTTACCCCATACAGGACAAATACCGCTTCTCTTTGCGAAATCCCATCCTTGAGAAGCCGGTGATGAAGATGTTCATCGTCAGGAGAGAATACAGGAACCCCTTTTTTAAGACGTCGGCTGATAGCTGTGGCAGTATCATAAATTGGGATTCCAAGGCAGAGGAGGGTGATTAGAAGGACTCCAAATACTGCGCCCTCACGAGATCCAATAATGGCTATACTCCCTAAGAGAAGGCCCAGAAGCATACTACCATTATCACCTAGAAAGATCTTCTTTTTATGGAAGAGATTAAACCGCAGGAAAGAGAGTGTGGTTCCTGCTAAGGCAGCTATCATGATGGAAAAGACAATATCCCCAAAGAAAAAGGAGATTAGGAGTAAGGTAAGGCTGGTTATAGCTACAATTCCACTCGATAAACCATCTAAGCCATCGATCAGATTTATGGTGTTGATAAAGCCCAGAAACCAGAATAGGGTGATGGGAATACCCAGCCAGCCAAGGTCGAATGTCCCCCCAAAGGGATTGGTAAATCTATTAATCCTTAATCCAAAGCCAATGGCCCCCAAAACAATGATTACCTGTCCCAAGAACTTTTTATAGGGAGATACACCCCTTTTATCATCATGAATACCCAAGAGTACCAAGAGGGCACTAATAAAAGAGAGGTTTACTATCGTATCCCTCTGTTGATCTGGAATAAACCTCGCCCACAGGGCAAGAAGGAGTGAGCCAAAGAATCCAAGATAGATGCCTAAGCCACCACTACAGGGGACTACCTCTTGATGGACCTTCCGATGGTCAGGATGGTCTATTATTCCAAATTTGATTCCCAACCAACGGACAAACGGAGTCAAAAACCAGGTCAATATCCCTGCCGAAAACAAACAGAAGAGGCATTCACGCACAATTCATATCCTCCCCCATCCCTTTGATGTGCTCAGGTGCAAAAGCCAAAGATAAAAACTTCACTCCTTTCTCTCTTCTTCTTCATAGTAGTGATGATAATAGTGGTAGTAGTAAGAGCCATATCCTCCCTCCAAGGAGAAGTCATTTACCACAAGCCCGATTATCTTAGGGTTGACGTTTTTAAGGAGGGTCTGGGCACGCAGTAACGCCTGCCTGGGGGTTGAGTTAGCCTTGATGACTAGTAGGACCCCATCTACGTCCTTGGCTAAGACACAAGCATCGGTTTAGACATTCTTCTTATCTTCTCCTTCTGATTCAAGAAAAAACTGCCGCAAAGATGTAAATTGTGTTATCCTGGAGTAATGCTTACAGCAAGATTGTTTTTATTGACACAAGAACATTCTCCTCTGGTAGAATATATCAGAAGACTCTACCTGTTTTAAACCACCATTCAAGAAATTCTTTGGTTATCATAATAGCTTTTTCACACTTTTCTTTAATTTCGCCGGCATCATCAACAGTGTATTCTTCACATGGTAGCCATAATACGTCGCCATCTATGCCAGGATAGCGACTCCATGTCACTAAAGAAAGGTTGGTTCCCGGTGCAAAACAGGAAACCTCCAGTTCCATCAATATTAACTCTGAAATTTTTACTTGATTATTTATAGCTGGTCTCCCTCATTCGTTTGAAGTATTCAAAGGCAAAGGCCAGGAAGATAGAGAAGAAGAGTGAGGCAAGTCCTGAGATCATCACCATCTGTCTCCTCTTTGGTTTGAATCTCTTCTCTGGGGGCAGGGCTCTATCCAATATCTGGAGGGTGGGGGTATCCTTTGCCTCCTCCATCTTGGCCAGTTCATACTCCTTGGTCAGTAATTCATAGATAGCAGTCTGGATGGTCACATTCCGGGTCAGTCGGGCAAGCTGTAGTCCCAGGTCTGGAACCTTGGTAAAGGGGGTATAAAGAGTATCTCTCTTCTCTGATGGATTGCCAGCAGCAGAAAGTTTCCCCCTTTCGATCTCGGCCAACTTCTTCTTTAGTTCCTTGATCCTTGACCTCAGGTCTATGACCTTCAGGCTCTCCTCGGTAGAGAACTCCTTTAAGATCCCTAATTCTGTCTCAGCCGCTGCTATCTCGGCCTGGATCTTACCTGCTGCCCCTACCAGGGCCCCTGCCTGGACGTCCATAGCCACTACCTTATGCCCTTTCTTAAATTCCCTTAAATTCTCTTCGGCCTGGGCTAGACCCTTCCTGGTCTCCTTCAGTCTCTCCTCAAGGAAGATCCTCTTCTTCCCCGCCTCGGTTATGTTCAGTTCCTTATTTAGGTGGTCTAATTCATCGAGGTAGGCATTGGCCATATCTGCTGCTCGCTTAGGGTCTATATCTTCTACTGAGACTATGATGATTTCATCCTTAGTCCTTTTTTGTATGGTTGTCTTGTTCTTCAAGGCCTTACGGGCTTCTTCCCGATACTTCGCCTTATAAACCCCCATCAGGTCGAATCTATCGATTAAGGCATCGCTTACTCTTCGACTCTCCAACATCCCTACATATAGATCCGCCTCACTCTTAATGCCCAGAAGGCCACCAGTAAGACTGGCCCCCATTCCCGAGGCCATTGCCGGGAGGGTGCGCTCTATCTTAGGGGGAAAGATTGAGGCTGTGGCCCGATAGCTTTTAGGTAGAAGAAGGCTGGTGACGGCGGTGGCCAGAACCGTCAGTGTGCAAAAGATTATTATCATCTTGCGGCATTTTAGTATGACCGCAAGATAGTCCATAAGACTTATCTCTTCTTCTGATCCCAGGATTCTTTCTCTCTCTTCCATCGATGTAGACTCCAGGTCTAAAATAGGGTCCTCATTACCCCAGCCGAAACCGCAATTTGATAAAGGAGCTGCACACTATCTTTAACCCTCTCCCATCCCTTCCCCTCGGTTATCCTCTTGGGCACCAATATGGTATCCCCTGGAAATAACTTTACATTCATAAATCTATCACTAAATAGACGGAGTGGCCCCCAGTGCCTCAGCTGGACCCTACTGATTACTGAACCATCGGCCCGAATGACAAAGAGCTGGTCTTTATCGGCATCCCGGGTTACTCCCCCAACCATTCTCAGATAATATCTGACATCTCTACCCTTTTTATAGATCAATGCGGTTGGATTATAGACCTCTCCCATGACAGTTACTGTATTTGGCATCTCGGGAATAAAGAGACTATCTCCTTTCTCAAGTTCGATATCATATTCAGACCCTTTTAATCTCTTTAGGGGAAGTAATCTTGTTACCAGCCTACCTTCTACCTGGCCAGCCTTGAGTTTAGTAAGTAACTCCCTTCGACTGGCCAATGTCTGCTGCCTTACCCGGAGTTCCTCTGGTTTGAGGACGCTGGTGGCCAAATAGCCCTCTTCGGTTAGAATCTCCTCTTCCATCTTCCTGATTAGGTCATCCCTCCTCTTCTCCTGGAGTATTCTGACGCTCTCCCTCTTGAAGATGGCACCATCTAAATAGGCCCGGCTTGTATATCCACCTGCTCTCTCAATGAGCGAACTAAGGGTCTCCCCCCTCTCAATCAGGTATGAACCAGGAAACATCACCTCTCCCAAGATACTTACTATCCGGTCAAACTCCAGTTCAGGAATGGGTCTGATGGCCAGATGATCATAATCCTTGAGAAGGATATCTTGGGTAGGGTCGTTCTCTAATGCCTTTTTCAGATCTATTAATATCTTTTCGGTCTTCATCCCTTCCTGGGTGACTATTCTTCTTATAAGTTCTGCCTCTTTTAAGTAAGCATTCTTCTTGAAGCTACCTGCCTGGAAGATGAGGTCAGAAATTTTCATTCCTTCAGTACGTCTATAATCGCCGGGTCTATTCACCAGGCCTGTTATAGTTACTACCTCTTTAAATTTCCTATCCCATAAATTGTGGATGACGACTCTATCCTCATCCATAAGGAGGATATTCTCTTGATCATCATCCTCTAATGCCCTTCTTACATTAAAATAGATAGTCTCAATATCGCGATTGGCAGTCAGCCTAAATATCTCCCCCTGATCCAGATAGGCATCCTTGGTCAAATCACCTGCCTGGTGGATGAGGTCAGAGAGGCGCATATCCTTGACCAGCTCGACCTTCCCGGGTTTTCTCACCTCGCCCTCAATGGTCACAAAGGGCTTGTCAAGGAGGTCCCATATGGAGTAAATCCTGAGCCTGTCCTTGGATTCAAGGAGCAGATTCTGTTCAGGGTCTTCATCCAGTACCTTCTTCAGATCCAAGACGATGATCTTGTAATCTGTATCTGGGCCAAATGGGGTAATCCGAAAGAGCTCGGCCCGATCCAGATAGGCATCCTTGGTCAAATCACCTGCCTGGTGGATGAGGTCAGAAAGGCGCATATCCTTGACCAGTCTATATGTACCAGGATGTTTAATCTCGCCACTTATGCTCACCAATCTCTTCTCTATAAAATACTCCTTTGGATATATCTTTATCCGATCAAAGCGCTGGAGCAACAGATTTTCCTTGGGGTTCCCTTTTAGAACCTCGCCAAGATTGAATGGGAGTATCCTGGCGTGAAGATCGGGTTCCTCTAAACGGATAATCTCAGCATAGTCAAGATATGGTTCGGGTAGTAGATCATCAAAGCTGGAGATGAGATTACTTATCCTCATTCCCTCTTTTAATTCATACCCTCCTGGCCTTTCAACGTGTCCCTCCAAGTAGACGATATTCTGGGTAAGGGGAAGGATAGGAGAGATCTTGACCATATCCAGATCTTGAAGGATAGTCTTCAGTTGTGGGGTTTCTTCTAAAAGACCAGAGAGGTCAAAATCGACCACAACCCGATATTCATGGGCAATAACCCGTTCTACCTGAACCCTCCTTAGATAACCAGCCGGGGTAACACCTCCGGCCAGCTCAATGGCCTCTTTTAGATTCAATGGCCCCTTCATCTCATAGATGGCTGGCCTCTTGACATTCCCAGCTAGACCCACCACAGGTCCGATCACAGGGATGAAGACAGTGTCCTCATTCTGAAGTCTTGCATCCTGACTCCTATCCCCCCTCAGGAGAAAGTCATAAAGATCGACCCTCTCTATTATCTTGTTGTCCCTGATGAGCTGAATATTCCTCAAGCTTCCCCTCTTTGAGGGTCCGCCTGCGGCAAAGAGGGCATTGAATAGGGTGGAGAGGGAGCTCAGGGAGTAGCTTCCTGGTGTCACTGCCTCACCGACTATATATACCCTGATGGCTCTTAGCCTTCCCATAGTAATATTCATCTCAAATTGGCTATATCTGCGTGAGAATTCATACTGGAGGTAATCCTTCAGCCCCTTCAGGGTCAATCCCCAGACCTTTAATGCCCCAAATTCCGGCAGGGTTATCTCCCCATTTCGATCCACGGTCACCTCGTAGGTCATATTGACCCTACCCCAGACGGTTATGGTAAAACTATCACCAGGAGCAATGACATAGTCTGGTCCAACGGGAACGTCTGTGATAGGCGCAAATGTAGAGACAGTCGATTTAAAGAGGTCATACCCAAATTGTTTTAATCTTGTTGAAACCGTGGTGGGAACCTGACCAGACAGAAGGGTCTCGATTTCAGATGGGGCCTCTCCGGTAGTAACCCCCTCCTGGGGTTTTGTCTCTTTAGGTTCTGCCACTGGTTCCTTGATCTCTTCAACAAATTCAGCCTTTTCTAAGACACCTCCCTCGGGCTTGCCTGGGGATTCTGCTTCTTTTATAATAGAGGGGAGAGAGATAGGGGGGAGGGCAACAATTGGAGTTTCCTGGGCCTTAACTACAAAAGGGCCTAAAAGTGGTATGGACAGAAGTATAACACTGAGTAAAATTATCCTCATCTTGCCAATCATAATCACCTCTTGCCTTTTACCTTGTTATTGAACACAACTCTGTTAAAAGATAGCCCAAAATAAGCTATAACCCTTAGAAAATCAAGGCCGAAAGCGTTGTATCGTAAGCAAGTGCCCTTTGGTTCTTTTGAAAGATGAAGACCTTGACTCTCCTTAAAAGATCATCAAAGGTCTTAAGTTCTTCTTTGACAGCCCCTTGCAGAGATATTTAAGATATTACCCAACCCTTTAAGAGCTACCCAATTTACCTGCAGTGTAGAGGAAGGTATGGGCTAATATAGATAAGCCAAGATGTCTCTCGATGTGAGAGATCTTTGTTAGCCTTTTAGTAGTCAAGGTAGACAAACTCCCTTACCTCTTCAGAGTACCTTTCAATTTCCCATCTTAAGAAGTATTTATGGAGGATGACCTCAGAAGGAGCATTCAAGATGGTTGGTGATGATGATAAACCGTTTTTCTACATCTCTTCCTGCAGACGGTTCAAATTCTTGGGCAAAGACGATCTTGCATCTTCCGGATAGATTCTTTGCCTTGGTAATTCTGGAGTGAGTCCAGAATGGACGGAGATTGTTGGAGGCATTTGGTACCGTTACCGCCTCCCATGTGCAGATTGGCCGGGATGGCTTTTAACTAAGGCAGCCTTCCGCTACCCAATAGCCTCTAATAGAGATCTTATCATCTACGGCTAACTCAAAATAAAGTATCTATTATACTTATCCTTCGATACGTTCAACTACCTCCCCTTAATAAAAGTTAAGACAAATAATATTATATCACAAAAGGATTTATCTGTCAATATATAAGGTTTTTTAACAAACTCGTGAAGTAAATGAGTAAGCCTGAAGAAACCGAGAGCAACAATTTGCAGGCAGGATCTCCCGAGAAGCATTTTCCCCAACGTTCTTATCAATTAATTGGAAAAACCAGAAAGATTTTTTATTTGTCGAGACGACTCTTTAAATGCCTTTTAGGCGCACTGCTCGGCGTGAAAACAAGAAAGGTAAGATTGTCAATTCCAAGGGATTTATGTATACAGATATATCGATTTGAATAGACATATCCACAAATCTTTTATTGGTAATAACGAGGTCTATATCGCTGTATTCATCATTTATGCTCTTTACGCCCGAACCAAAAAGTATGATTTTTAAATCTTTTCCTAATTAAATAACCTTGTTTAAATCTCAAATCTTCTCCCAAATACGGTTAAAATAAAGATTAGGAATAAGAATTGACAGATATTCACTCCTTCGCAGGAATGGAACTTACAACAGAAGTTGTGCGAAATTCGATTTTTTTGCTTTTGATCTTAAAATTTGTTATAAGTCTTTTAAAAATAAAGAGTTTTGATAATTCTATCAAAAACCTTATTATAAGGCTATTATTTCTAAGTTCAATAATATCAGCTTTTAAATTAAAAATGATTTAGCTTTGATAAAAAAGAATGGCTCAGAGATTCAGGAGACCAAAAAGGGCTCATTACTTTTTTTAACTAATTTGGAAATAAAGAAAAATAAAGCACAAAAGTTAGACACTTCAAAAATATAAAATAACCATAGGAATTACAAGCTCTTTCTTGTATAATTGGGTTTTGCAAAAAAACCAAAGAGTAAAGGAGTAATTCCTATGGCAGTAATTAGTATACAAGAAAGAGGATTCAGAAGGCAAGGGAAAAATCACCTTTTCAAACTTTGGTGGTCTAC
>DNCN01000144.1 GCA_003485015.1 bacterium | reverse complement strand
TAAACCAGGTGCAGGTTAAACCAGAGATAGGGCTTGATTTCGCCTCCGGCCTCCGGAGCTTTATGCGCCAAGATCCGGATGTGATTATGGTAGGTGAGATTCGTGATCGTGAGACGGCAGAGGTGGCTATCCAGGCTGCCTTAACTGGGCACCTTGTTCTTTCAACTTTACATACTAATGATGCACCGGGAGCAATAACAAGACTTGTCAACATGGGGATTGAACCCTTTTTGATCAGCTCAACGGTAGTTATGTCCCTTGCCCAGAGGTTAGTGCGCACTATTTGTTCTAAGTGTAAGGAATCGTATAAGGTTTCTAGGCAGACCTTGAAGGATTTTGGAATAAAGGTGAAGGGAGAAGAAGAGGTTACTTTGTATCGTGGTAAAGGTTGCACTTATTGTGCCAATATTGGCTATCGAGGTAGGCAGGGTATCTATGAGGTGATGATGATGAATTCGGAGCTCGAGGAGCTGATCCTCAATCGGGAACCTACCCAGATAATTCGTGATGCAGCCCGCAGGGCGGGGATGATTACCCTGCGTGATGCGGCCGTAAGAAAAGTCTTAGCGGGAATTACTACCATTGAAGAACTCCTGCGAGTTACCTTTGAGGAAAGAATATAAGGCTGCTTCCATATACGGAAGGAGCTCTATATTTTTGGCTCTAGAGTGAGGCGGATATGGCGGGGATAGAGGAGATGGTTCATATGATGGTCGAGCGAGGGGCCTCAGACCTCCATCTCGTGGTGGGAACCTATCCTCAACTGCGAATCGATGGTCAACTTATGTCTATAGAGGAGATAGGAAAACTCCTACCTGACTATTGCCAGCAGGTCGTTTATTCAGTCTTAACTGATGAGCAGAAGAAAAGATTTGAATCTGTTGGTGAATTGGATTTATCCTTCGGCATTAAAGGAGTAGGTCGGATTCGAATGAACGTCTTTCGACAACGGGGTACAGTGGGAGCAGCTCTCCGTAGTATCCCCAGTGACCCCAAGAGTTTTGAAGAGATTGGGTTACCAAGTATAGTTC
This sequence comes from bacterium, assembly GCA_003485015.1. GTDB lineage: Bacteria > UBA9089 > UBA9089 > UBA9089 > UBA9089 > UBA9089. The sequence continues at coordinate 13,428 of DNCN01000144.1, read as the reverse complement.
ATAAGGTAGTTGCTTTACGTCAGGGGTTAGTTCTGGTTACTGGGCCAACGGGAAGTGGTAAGACAACTACTTTAGCAGCTATGATCGATTATATCAATATGCATCGGGGGGAACATATCATCACCATCGAAGATCCTATCGAATTTATCCACAGACATAAAATATCTATTGTGGCCCAACGAGAGGTTGGTTCGGATACAATGAGTTTTGGCAATGCCTTAAAGTACATCCTTCGTCAGGATCCAGATGTAATTTTAGTTGGAGAGATGCGTGATTTAGAAACTATTCAGATGGCTATGACTGCAGCTGAAACTGGACACTTGGTCTTTGCAACGCTTCATACTCCAGATGCGGTTCAATCAATCAATAGGATCATTGATGTCTTTCCATCACATCAACAGCCCCAGGCGCGTAGTCAGCTCTCTTTCGTCCTCGAAGCTGTCTTTTGTCAACGGCTCCTGCCTCGCAAGGGTGGTCGGGGGAGGGTATTGGTCTGCGAAATCATGATTGCCACACCGGCTGTGCGCAACCTTATTCGTGAGGAGAAATCCTTCCAGATTTATAACGTGATCCAAGGAGGGGGAGCCCAAGGAATGCAGACTATGAATATGAGCTTAGCCGATCTTGTTGTAAAGGGTATGATTGAGGAAAAGGTTGCTATGGAGCAATCAAGTGACCCTAAAGATCTGAGGGCACTTTTAGAGAGAAGATTAGGAAAGATCGGATAGGGATTAGTCATCGAGATAAAGATTTAAGAAAATAAAGATTGAGGTGAAAGACGGTAGCTATTTTATTTTCAGAAAGGAGGTTAAGAAATGCCATCCTTTACTTATAAGGCTAAAGATCCGCAAGGTAAAGTTATCTCCGGCGTAATTGAGGCCGAGACAGAACGGGCGGTTGTTACTCGGCTTCGGGCGCAGCGGTATACTCCCATAAAGATAGCGGAAAAAAAACCAACAGCTATAGGTAAATTTCTCACCTCGATAGGTTTAGCTGGAAGGGTTGGGGTGAAACCCCTAGCCCTCTTTAGTCGCCAGCTTTCTACCTTGATCAATGCTGGTATACCCATTATCCAGAGTCTTAATATTCTGGCTGAGCAACTAGAGCATAAAGCTTTAAAGGAGACTGTCTCTATGGTCCGCCAGGACATTGAAAGAGGTTCATCTATTGCCGAGGCTTTAAATAAACATCCTCGGGCTTTTTCTAGTCTCTATGTGGCTATGGTTCGAAGTGGTGAAGCTGGTGGTGTCTTAGATGATGTCTTAGAGAGGTTGTCTTCTTACTTAGAGAATGTAATTGCACTCCAGGCTAAGATAAGGGGGGCCATGGCTTACCCAGGAGTGGTAACTGGGATTGCTATTATAATTGTTACGGGACTTTTGACTTTTGTTGTTCCAGCCTTTGAGGAGATATTCTCCAGTTTTGGGGCCCAGCTTCCTCTCCCTACAAGAATCCTTTTAGCTATCAGCGCAGTCATCCGACACTATCTCCCCCTTGTCCTCCTTTGTGGGATAGCGCTCTTTTTCGTCTTTATGTGGGCCATTAAAACAGAAAAGGGTAGGGGTATTTGGGACAAAACCCTTTTAAAGCTTCCTATTTTTGGGGTTCTCTTTCAAAAGACTGCCATAGCTAGGTTTGCTAGAACCCTCTCTACCTTAGTCAAGAGTGGGGTACCTATCTTAGAGGCTTTGGAGATAGTGGCTAAGACCTCAGGGAATAAGGTTGTTGAAGATGCCATTATGGAGTCCCGGATAGCTATTAGAGAGGGAGAAAGGATTGCTGATCCCTTGAAGGAGTGTCCAGTCTTTCCACCAATGGTCATCCAGATGGTAGCTGTTGGAGAGGAAACAGGGTCGTTGGATCTTATGCTCTCCAAGATTGCTGATTATTATGACCGAGAGGTTGATGCAGCTGTAGCTGCACTCTCTTCGATGATTGAGCCTTTACTTATCCTCTTCTTAGGGATCACTTGCGGTTCAGTTATTATCGCTCTATTTCTACCTATACTGACTATGTCAGCGGTAATCTCCGAGGCAACCTAAGAATAGGGGAATGGTAACAATAAGAGTGTTGTTTAATGAATAAGAGAGCACTTTTTCCTTACTGATTTTACTTAAAAAAATCATGGGAAGATTTAAGATAATCGATTTTGTGGATATGGTCTTTCTGGGAGGAGGTTAGAAATGAAGAAAGAGATGTTTTTGAACGAGAAAGAAAAGGGTTGGACGCTTATTGAGCTGATGATAGTTATTATTGTTGTAGCCATTATATTGGTAGTGGTTGTTTCTACTTACGGGAATGCAATCAACAGGTCTCGCGAAGCGGCTACCAAGGATTCCCTTGGAGCGTTGAGGAGTGCCCTCACTGCCTTCTATGCTGACAGGGAAGGTGTCTGGCCAGAGAATATACATGATCCCAGATACGATCCTCCATTTTGTGGTAGGTATATAGATGCGGTACCTGTGGTCCAATTGAAGAGGGGTTTACCTGAAACTAATGCAGTTAGATATGATGATGTGGTTGATTCTAGGGGTGGCTGGCTCTATAATTCAGATTCTGGCCGTGTTGTCATAAATCACAGTGCAACTGACACCAAAGGTATCTACTATAGTTCCTACTAACCCAAAAACTTCCCTCCTTCTAAACTTTGGAGAGGGATTTTTCCTTGACAAAAGCGTGTTTATGTGGTATAGTAAGAATTGAAGGTGGTAACCAGCATGTGAGGCTGTTAATATAAAAAAATTCCCTCAAAAAAGGAGGTGGATTATTAATGCATCGACAAAAAGGCTTTACCCTGATTGAGCTAATGATCGTTATCGCCATCATTGGGATATTAGCCATTATTGCCATTCCTCGTTTTATCGACTTGGTCGATAAGGCTAGGGAGGGGGCAACCAAGGGAAGTCTTGGGGCCATCCGGGGTGCTCTGGTTATCTACTATGGTGACCATGAAGGGAACTATCCGGATGACATCAATGCAGCCTGGGGGGGTAGGAACGTTTCGGCAGAGTTGACCTTGAGGCCATTCAGTGCCTATATAGAGGGAGGACAGCTTCCTCGAGCCCAGCTTCGCCGGCGTTCTGGAGCAACCAATTTAGATTCATACACGGCTGTTCTTGGCGACGTTCCTGTCACCAATACAGGAGGATGGTTATACAATAGTAACACGGGGCGGGTTTTTGTTAACAGCAATACGGTGGACACCAAGGGCATCGTCTATTCCACCTATTGATCCCTCTTGGCGATAACTTAAGGAGAGATGATTGAGGGTTGGTTATCTGTGGTGATAGCCAACCCTCAATTTCATATCTTCACAAAAGTAGAGGAGTATGAAACGCAAAGACTTGATCTTCTTGCTGATTATAGGTGGCATGGTAATTCTCTTCTTCAGCCGGGCCATCTTCTCCAATGATACCTTTGTCTATCGGGATTTCTTCCGCTACTTCTATCCCACCCGCTACTTTGCCTGGGAATCTATTAGAAATGGAATCATCCCTCTATGGAACCCCTATCTATACTGTGGTATCCCTTTTCTAGCAGATCTTCAGTCCTGTATCTTTTATCCTCCATCTATTATCCTTTATCTTTTGCCATTTCACCTTGGTTTAAAGTTTTTTGTGATCGGACACTACTTCTTGGCCGGTCTATTTATGTACCTTCTCTTAAAAGATTTTGAACTTTCAAGATCTGCTTGCTTGGTTGGAGCGATTACCTTTATCTTCAGCGGGTATCTTCTCTCAGTAGTAGATATGCTTACCTCTCTCACCTCAGCCACCTGGATTCCCCTAGTTTTCTTTTTCTTCAATCGAACCCTTAGGGAAGGGAGAAGGGAGGAGGGAGGAGGAAGGGGGTTCTGGTATGCTATACTTACTGGCATAGCCTTGGGGATGCAATTCTTAGGAGGAGAGCCAACCCTTCTCTATGCTACCCTCTTGAGTCTCTTCTTCTTTGCTATAGCCAAGGGACTATCAGGAGTCAGGAATCAGGAGTCAGGAGTTAGGAGTCTTTTTAAAAGACTCTCAACTCTCCACTCCCTACTCTCTACCCTCTACTCTCTACTTGTTACTTGTGTTATTGCCTTGGGTTTGGTGCTGTTTCAGGCGCTACCTTTCTTAGAGATGGTGATAAATTCTACTCGTTGGGGTGGGTTAACTTATCAGGAGGCTAGTAACTGGCCTTTACATCCTTATGAAACCATTGGTCTATTGATCCCTCTCTTCTGGAGGGAGGGAGGAGACAATCCCCTCTTCTTCCCCTTTGGTCAATTCTGGCTGAAGAGTGTGTATCTGGGGATTATTCCTATTATGCTTGGATTAATAGCTATTATCTATGCAAGAAGAAAGGCAGTCTGTTTCTTTGCTATCCTCTTTCTCTGTTTTATCATCCTCTCCCTGGGGGACTATGTTCCTGGATATCAGTTTCTGTATAGGCAGTTTCCTTTCTTCTCCCTCATTCGTTACCCTATCAAATTTTATTCTTTGGCTGTCTTTTCTTCTTCTGTTCTGGCGGGGTTTGGTTTCTCCCACCTTTCAGGAGGGGTTGGTGTAAAGAGAAAGGCCTTAAGACTCTTTCTTCCCATGAATCTCTTCCTCTTTCTTATCTGGGCAGTGATCTATTTTAATAAAACAGGGTGGTACTCTCTTATCTTCAAGGTTTTTGGATTGACTGGACCAGAGCGGATACTTACGATTGTAGACCAGTTTGAAGATATCTTTGGCAACTTCTCAATGGTTCTTCTCTTCTTTGCTCTGGGAAGTTTCGTTCTTTTCTGGGGGAGCCTGAGGGAGGGTAGATCGATCTATCCCTTGATAGGGATTTTGTGTATCGACCTCTTCTACTTTGGGGTTGGACTCAACCCAGTCATTCCCCAATCTCTTTATCAACATGATTCAGGGAGTTTGAGGTTTATAAAAAAAGATAAAGATAAAGATATCTTTCGCACTGCTCTCTCTCCCAAGACAGAGTTCTACTGTCGGTCAATGCGAGAGCCGACACCTGTTCTCGTCCTGAAAGGTGCTAAGGAGTTCTTGATGCCAAACCTGGGATTACCTCACCATCTCTTTGATGCCTATGGGTATGGTTCTCTAACACTCAACGATTATACCAAGCTCTACACTTACATTAATACGAATCCATATGAAGAGGTAGGCCATCTGGTTGACCTTCTCAATGTTAAATACATCATCTCTAAGAGAGAATGGGAGCTTACTTTAGAAGACCTCGAGTTGGTCTATGACGATGAGGTTAAGATATACAGGAATAACTCCGTTTTGCCAAGGACCTTCCTTGTTCCCAGAGCAACTATCTGCACAGAGGAAGAGTTGGTCGAAAGATTCACTGATCCCAGTTTCGATCCCAGAAGAGAAGTTCTCTTAGAAGAGGAGAAGGGAAAAAGGAAGAGAAGAGGAGAAGGCAGAGGAGAGAAGGGGATAGGAGTAGAAAATAGGCCACTTTCTACTTCTAAGATAGTGGAGTATCGGCCCAATAAGGTAGTTATTCAAACCTCCTCTCAAGAACCCAGTTTTCTCTTCTTATCCGATACTTATTATCCAGGCTGGAAGGCTTATGTAGATGGAGTAGAGACTGAGGTTTACCGTGCCAATTACACCTTCAGGGCCATCGAATTACCGGCTGGCGAGCATCTGGTTGAGTTTGTCTACCGACCCACAAGTTTTAAGGTTGGGGTTTTAGGGAGTGGTCTTGCACTCATGAGCTTATTGGGGTATGGGTTGATTAAGAGAAGAATCACTTGCTAAATCAGGGCTAATATAGTATCATAAGATTTGGTAGTAATCTTTATGTAGTTTAGGAATCTTATAGAAGTAAAAATGGCTAAAGAAACGATTCTTCTTTTACCAGCATTGAATGAAGAGGGAAAGATAGGTAGGGTAGTGGCTAAGACCAAAGGGTTTGTGGACGAAGTATTGGTTATAGATGATGGGTCCACAGATAATACTGCAAGAGAGGCAGAAGGTGAGGGTGCTAAGGTGATCAAGCACAGGGTGAATATGGGGGCAGGTGCTGCTATCAGGAGTGGGATGGAGCACGCCCTCTCTCAAGGGTATGAGATCATAGTTATCATGGGTGGGGATGACCAGGATATGGCTAACGAGATGCCCAGACTCATTGATCCTATCATCAATGAAGGTTATGACTTTGTTCAAGGCTCGCGGAGGCTCCATGGTAAACGAACGGTCAATATGCCCTTCTTCAGAAGGATAACGACTAAAGTATATTCTCTGCTCTTTAGGCTTCTCACCGGGTTTCCGGCAACAGACGGGACTAATGGCTATCGGGCGATGAAGAGTTCTCTCTTTAAAGATAAGAGAATAGACCTTAATCAGGATTGGCTTAACAGATATGAATTAGAACCTTACATCTTCTATAAGGTAGTTAAATTGGGTTACCGGGTTAAAGAGGTTCCAGTGACCAAGATTTATCACCAGGGAGATGTGGGGTATACCAAGATGGTCCCCATCTTAGATTGGTGGAGCATATTAAGACCTCTTATCTATCTGAAGTTCGGGATAAAGAGATGATCGACCTTCTCCTTATCAACCCATCCTGGGGATACAAGAAGGGTAATATCTGGAAGAAAGTGAGTAGTTGTATGCCTCCTCTTGGCTTAGCTAGCATTGGTGCCTATTTAGAAGAGAAGGGTTTTAAGGTAAAGATTATTGATATGCAGGCAGAGAGGCTCCTTCCCGAAGAACTACCCTTAGCCATCAACGGTGAGACACCATCCTTTATCGGTATTACCGCTACAACCATAACCATCGACAATGCTTATACTATCGCCAAAATACTGAAGGGGCTTCTTCCCGATTCAAAGATTATCTTAGGTGGGGTTCATCCTACGGTCTTGCCTGATGAAGCCTTGGATAGTCCGAATATTGACTACTGCATTCGAGGGGAAGGAGAAGAGACCCTTCTGGATTTGATGGAAGGGAAGGATCCCAAGAACATCCCAGGACTCTCTTATAGGTCGGATGGGAGAATCATCCACAATCCTTTCAGACCCCCTATTCTAGATTTAGATACCCTCCCATCTCCAGCTTACCATCTCTTGCCCATGAATAGATATTACCCTGCCCTAGGGAGTTATAAGAAGCTTCCCACAATAAGCATCATGGCTACCAGGGGCTGTCCGGGTAGATGTACCTTCTGTTATGGGGATATGCTAGGCAAAAGGATCCGGTATCGGTCCCCTTCCAAGCTTATTAAAGAGATCAAATATTTGATGGAAACCCACGGCATCAAAGAGATTCAATTTTACGATGATACCTTTACAGCTATCCAAAAGAATGTTAGAGAGTTTTCATCCCTTATTCTTAAAGAAAAGATCAACTTGAGTTGGTCTTGTTTTGCCCGAGTGGATACCGTAGACCTGGAGACCCTGAGACTGATGAAAGAAGCGGGTTGCCACCAGATAATGTATGGAGTAGAGTCAGGGGATGAAGAGATATTAAAGAACATAAACAAAGGAACTACCTTGGATCAGGCCCGAGAGGCGGTGAAGCTGACAAAAGAGGTAGGGATAGATGTTCGGGCAGCCTTTATGTTGGGTAATCCAGGAGAAACAGAGGAGAGTATTCAGAGGACGATCCAGTTTGCCTTAGACCTTGACCCAGAGTTGTGTATCTTCAACATTACCACTCCCTATCCTGGAACCGAGATGTTCAAATGGGCCAAGGAGAATGGTTATCTATCTACCGAAGACTGGACCAAGTATGACCTCAGTCATATGGTTATGGATCTTCCTACGATAGCTTCAACCCGTATTGAGGAGTATTACCACAGAGTATACCGGCTCTTTTATCTGCGACCGTCCTATATTCTAAGAAAGATATTTAAGATCTCTTCCCTGGAGGGTCTTCAGGTAAACCTAAGGTCTCTTTTGGGTATGTTGAAGAAGGCGTAGATGACTAAAGAGAATTCTAGGAGAGATTATTTTCTGCTTTTACTCATCTTTCTATTGGCCTTATTCCTTAGGGTAATCTATCTTCCCCAGATTGCCAAAGAGCCCCCTATTTCAGATGAGGCTGGCTATGATGAAGCAGCTATGAATCTGATTAGTGGCCAGGGCTATGGAATGTTTGGGTATAAATCTTACCAGCCTCCGCTCTACCCATTCTTTTTGGCCGGAATATATAGGCTCTTTGGCCATAATTATATCATGGTCAAGGTGATTCAGATGATCCTTGGTTCTTTTGGTTGCATCCTGCTCTACTCCATTGCCAAGATAGTGTTTAATGGAAGGATTGGTCTTGTCTCTGCCTTCATTTATGCCCTTTATGACGGGTTTATATTTCTAAATGGCCACCTTCTGACCGAAAATCTCTTTGTCTTACTTATACTCCTCTTTGTTCTTCTTCTCCTTAGGTTTTCAAAGACTGAGAACCTATTTCTCTTGATGTTTTCAGGAGTATTGATCGGACTTGCTGCTCTTACTAAGACTAATGTCTTAGTTTCTGTCCCTTTTCTCTGCATCTGGTTTTGGACTAGATCGAAGAAGTGGGTTCTTCATTCTTTAGTTTTGATTCTATTCATAGGTATGACCATCCTCCCTTGGACAATCAGGAACTATCTCATCCTCCATCATTTTGTTCCTATTGCTACCTATACAGGAGAGAGCCTCTTTAGATTTAATTATCCCAATGGGATGGATGTAGAACTTACTAGAGAGAGGGCCCGATTCAAAGAACTTGGCCTTAAAGAAGGCGAGATGAATTCGTATTACTGTAAAAGGCTCATTGAATATGTCAGGAATAATTCTAAGGACTACTTCTGCGACTTCTTTGCCTGGAAGGTTGATTGGAATATTAAAAGCTTCTTCTTTTCAGACTACATCTGGTTTCCGTGCTCAAAACCTGGAGTAAGTATCCCTTATATTCCCTTGATCTCCTGGAGGGTGCTCTCTTTCTTCAGTTTTATGGGGATCCTCCTCTCTTTCAGGTGTTGGAAGAGGCTCTCTCTCTTTTATTTTTATCTATTTCCCCAAATTATTCTTATCTTAACTCTCTTCTTTGCCTGGACCCGTTTTCGTCTTTCCCTTGAGCCATTCTTTATTATCTCTGCTGCATTTTCGATCTATTCGGTATTCAACCCCGAATTTATAGAAAGTTTCCACAAAAGGGAGATAGTGCTTGAATCTTAACATAAATTGGTATAAAATATTGCTCTTTTTACTCCTTATACCTGGACTCCTCTTTCTTTTTGTGATAAGCTTATCTATTAAGATTGACTATTGGGATGGTTTTGCCCAGTTAGCCAATGCTCGAGCGATTTACACCCAACAGAAGTCCTTCTTCTTTGTTTTTCGGCCACTCTTTATCTCCCTTATAAATCTCCCTATTATCAGTCTCAAGGATCTCGGAGTAAGCTTCTTTACCATCCTAGGGCTCTCCCATCTTTTATCCTTCTTGATAGGGGTTCTTTTGTTGCTGACAACTTATCTATTTCTTAGAGACTCATTCACCCCCGGGATTGCTCTATTGACCACGGTACTCTTTAGTCTGAACAGACTATTTATCCACTATATCCCATTTACCATGACGGACATCCCTGCCTCTTTATTCTTTCTCCTTTCTATTTTTATATATGTCAAGTTGAGAAAGAGAAGGTCTTTATCTCTTTATGCTTGGTTTGTGATATCGGTTACCTTAGCTCTTTTAACCAGACTCAATATGATCCTGCTTCTTCCCGTTATCTTCTTGAGTGAGGTAATACTCTCCTTCAGAGAAAGGGGATCTATTAGTGGGGTTATAAAGGATAGATCCTTCTGGAGGATCCCATTCCTTTTAGCCATATCCTGCTGGTTCTTTATAGCCATTCATTTTGGTGTACTTGTTTGTTTATTAAAGGGAAGTTTCGTTGAGTCCCTAAAGGTGCTCGGTCATAATTACCTACCTAGTCTAACCCATATACCTATTAATTTTTCTGAAAACCTTAAGGTAGGGTTACTCAAATCCTGCCAGGAGTATTTTTTTACTCTTATCAAATCTTCAGGTCCTGGATTTCTGATGATTTCTGGTTTAGGATGTGCCATTGGATTGATTAAAAAGAGAGATAGGGATGTGATCTGTCTCATCTGGTTTCTTTTCTCATTTTTTTCAATGACCTTCCTTTTAAGGCATAAAGAGGTAAGATACATCATCCCCTTTCTATTTCCTTTGTATTATTTTTGTGCCTCTCTTTTTGATCTTGTCCTTAAGAAGGTGGTCTCTTGGGTTAGGTATAAAAAGGTTGTTTTGGTCCCTATGAGTTTCTTGGTTCTTATTCCGCAGATAAGTAACGGTTTGAATGAATATCTCCATTTTTTGGATCCGGTGTACTATACTTCATTTGGTAAGGAAGTTATTAGAATAGTCCAATCCGCATCCTCCAGGGGTAATGCAGTCTATTGTTGGGGCGAGTGGTTTTCGCTCTTTCCCAAAAAACGCACTTTTGCTGAAATAGACGTGAACTTCTGTAAATATGATGTTAACCCTCCTGTTATCCATCTCCTCTCGGGCGTCAGGCATTATCTGGTTTCCAAAGACTATTCCCCTTTTCTTGAAGAGAGTTCTCCTTTGAGTCATCTTTTCCTAAGATCAGGGGATATCTGTTTGCTCTTCCTTGAGCACAAACTGGTAGTTCTGAGGATTAAACGGATAGAATTGATCCCAGAAGAGATAGAAGGCTTTGGACATTTTGAGGATGAAGAGAGAGGAATCCTCTTGACCTTACAACAGAAGGGGGAGAATCTCTTACTCAAGCCTCTTGAGGATGGCATAAGGGCTATAGAATTACACCTCATTAAGGATGATGGCAGGATTTCAGGAGGACTAATCAAGTTAGATCGCCGGGGGATTATTTTTGCAAAGCAGATCTTTTTCAAAGGAACCAAGAAGGCAGTCCTGATAATACCTCTAATTGAAATGGTTATCTTCTCTGATGGAGAGATAAGATATAACAGCTTAGAAGGATGATGAAGGATGAAGACTCTTTAACATAGAGGCGGGGTCATCCAAAGTTATTTTATCTCCTTAAATAGCTTTAAGGCCAATTCTTTTGAAGAGTTCATTGTTGAATTGAAGACACGGGGAATTACCTATGTAACCTGGGATTCAACCTATGGACTCTCCCCCGGCGATCCCTATGGTTTTAAGAGTGAGCTCATTTTTGAACTGAGAGATGAAAAGGACCGGCCCAGTCTTAAGCGGATAGCAGTGATCAATGCTGTTCCTCCCTGGATTGGTTATCCTCAGGTAGCGATAATCTACAAATTTATTCCGGAAAATGAAGAATAAAAGGACTCTTTCTCGAAAGTCTATCGCATTACTTGTAATCCTAATCATCGCTGGATCCCTAAGGCTTTATCGCCTCAATGAAAGGGGGCTAATCCTATTTGATGAAGCCCACTATCTATTGGAGGCAAGATGGTTTTTATCTCTTTTATCTTGTCTTCCGGGACTTTCTAGATGGACTGAATGGGCCTTGGGCGTTAAGAAATTTAATTTCATGCTTATTACCCCAAGTTGTGTTGCTAAGCCAGGGTTTGGCCTACTTTTAGCCAGTTTTTCACTGATAGTCGGTTTAAGAGATTATACCAGTCTTCTCTTCTCTGCTATTACAAGCCTTTTTATTATTCTTTTGGTTTATCTTGCAGGAAGAAGATTCTTCGGGGAGATGATAGGATTATCTTCATCACTCTTTCTTTTAGTTATGCCCTACTTTCTTTATTACTCACGTTCAGGGCTGCCTGAGATAGGATTTATGGTATTCTTCTATGCGGGTGTATTCCTCTATCTTGAGAGTCTCAGAAGGGATTCGGCCTTAAACTGGATGCTACCTGTATCAGGACTCCTACTGGGATACTCTTTTACCTGCAGCTACAAATGGTTTCTCTTTCTCCCTATCTTTCTTGGGGTTGAGGTCTGGTTCTCTCTCAAGAGAGACACCTTATCTCTGAAATTAAGACGGCTATCTCTCTTTCTTTTGTCACTCCTTCTTCCCAGCCTATTATTCGAGGCCCTCTATTCCCTCTTCTCCTGGACTCCCACCTATTTTGAACAACTTCTTGAGCATGGGAAGATTGTCCCTCCCTCCGAATACTTCGCAACCGAAGACATCTTTATCTGTGGATATTACCTTCTGAAGTTAGTCGGAGCGATTGGCTTACTATTCCTTGGAGTAGGCCTAGTCTCTCTCTTTAAGGGGAGGTCTTGCGAAGGAGTGTTGCTCTCTGTAATCTTATTGACCACCCTACTTCTCTTTGGAATCATGAATTCCCTTCGAGTCCCTCGGGCCCTATCAGGAACCCTACCAGCCATGGCCTTAATTATGGGCCAGGGATTGACAAGTCTCATTAATCTGCCCTTCAAGAATAGGATCTGGCGGCTGTCTATTATTGTCTTAGTCCTTCTTCATTTTCTTCATAGTGGCATAGTTGATCTTGATATTCTAAGATTCAAATCTGGATATAAAGAGGCCATCTCTTACCTTGCCTCCCAGAAAGGATTAGGCTATATCACCACCACTAATATCTCTGAACTTTATCCCGGGCCCCGTGCCCTTTATTGTTATACTAATCTCTCACCCTCTCTAGAACAGGCCCTTGAAGAATTGAGAATACTTCATAAAAGGGGTTTTCGTTTCTTTCTCGTGGATCTGATGGATAAGTATCAGACAAGTATTTTTAGGAAGAAATATCTCACTCTACCTCAATTACTACAAAGAAATTATCTTCCTACGAAAGTATTCCCCAATGATGTCCAAAGACATTGGGTATTTCTTTATGAGAATGGTCTCAAGACCAAAGAGGTGAAGGAATTTAGTCAAGATGAAAGGGTAGGACAGATCCTCATCTATGATTTAAACCATCTCTTTTGGAATGGTGGTTATGGAGAAGATTAGTTGTCTCCTTTGTAACTCTGAGGAGAATTCCCCCCTTTTTGTCGCAAGAGATCCAGATCATATTACTAGGGATTACTATCAAGTGGTTAAGTGCAAGTTTTGTGGTTGTATTTATACCAATCCTCGACCGATAAGGGAAGAGATTTCTAGGTTTTATTATGAGCGTTATTATGGTCAGATGGCCACTTATTCTGGATTATTCTTCGAACCTTTAAACTTATTCTTTATTAATCGTCGAGTTAAAAGAATAGAGAGGTTTAAAGATCGAGGAAGAGTATTAGATATTGGTTGTGGTCAGGGAAGGTTTTTAAGGGCACTAATGAGAAGGAATTTTGAGGTTTTTGTGATAGAGCCCTATGGTTTTGAAGATAAAAGGTTGAATATTTTAAAGGGTGAACTCAGAGAGGGTCTCTTTGAAGATTCATCCTTCGATCTCATTACTCTGTGGCATGTTCTTGAGCATATCCACGATCCCCTAAAGACCCTTTTTGTTATAATAATAATAATAATAATAATATTAGGGAATTATAA
>DNCN01000171.1 GCA_003485015.1 bacterium | reverse complement strand
ATATGAATATAACCTTAATTGAACCTGCATCTTCTGATTGGCATGTATTCTCTGACTTCCCTCTGCCAAGACTTGGCCTTCCTATCGTCTCTGCAATTTTAAAGAACGAAGGTCATAATACCAGAATATTTTGTGAGGATCTATCGCCAATTGACTGGGACTTTGTTTTTTCTTCAGACCTTGTCGGCATATCAACAATAACATCAACGGCACCAAGGGCATACAAGATTGCAAGTACAATCAAGGAAAGGGGAATTCCTGTTGTCATAGGCGGTCCACATGCAACATTTAGGCCAGAGGAGGCACTGACTTGTGGCCATTATGTTATTCACCAAGAAGGGGAAGAGACGATAAAGGAGCTTGTTTCAGCTCTTTCTAATGGCTGCAATTTATCGGATATACAAGGGCTATCCTACATAGAAGATGGGCAGTTTAGACACAATCCAAAAAGGCAATTACTCAAAGATCTTGATAACATTCCATTTCCAGATATACAAGCAATCTCTGGATATGAAAAGATGCCTATCATACCAATAACTACATCGCGTGGATGCCCGTTTAATTGCTCATTCTGCTCTGTTACCCCAATGTTTGGAAAGGGATATAGGATGAAGTCAATTGAATCTGTAATATCAGAGATTGAATGGCGGAAGCCAAACTCTATATTCTTCTACGATGACAACTTCACAGCAAGCCCAGAGAGGACAAAAAGATTTCTTGAGGAATTAGCAAGAAAAGACCTCTCTCCAAAAAACTGGACAGCACAGACAAGGATAGACATCGCAAAGGATAAAGAACTACTAACCTTAATGAAAAAGACAAACTGTTTCTTCGTCTATATTGGTTTTGAATCTGTGAACCCAGGCTCTCTTAAAGAATACAGAAAAGGACAAACCATAGATGAGATAAAGGAGGGCATTGAGGCACTCCATAAGTCAGGGATCAGAATCCATGGGATGTTTGTCCTTGGTTCTGATGAGGATAAAGTAAAGACGATCAGGGAGACCGGAGAATTTGCAAAAGGATATAAGATAGATACTGTCCAGTTCCTTATCCTTACCCCACTCCCTGGGACAAAGACATTCGATGACTTCGATAAGGCTGGAAGAATCTTTACTTACGATTGGAGCCTTTATGATGGGATGCACTGTGTCTATGAGCCAAAAAATATGACACCCTACCAATTGCAGCTTGGAAATATAAAGGCATTACGCAAGTTCTACTCATTCCGTTCTGTAATTAAGCTTATCTTAAAGCTTAAGTTCTTAAATGCCCTTTTCAGATACTATGGAAGGAGACTTTCAAGGAAATGGGAGAAGAAACATAAGGAGACCCTAAAAAGACTTAAAGCCTTCTCAATTGAGCTTGCCAAAAAGAAAGAAAGGTTTTTCAAGAAATTCTAAGAGGATAACCTCTTTAGCCTCAATTATTTACTTGCAAAAGTTGGGTGTCAAGTTTTTTCTCTACCCTTTTGCTCTTCTTATCTCAAAGAGGCAAGAGTTTGGAGTATAGGGAGGACCAGGGTCAAGGCATTGGACATAGAGAGAGTCGACAAGGCAATGGCGGACCTTGATCATCTCCCCAATCAGGGAAGAGAGGGCAGAGACACAGAATCTATTAACACTGCTCTTCTCTGCTTCGATAACCCACTCATTGCCAGTGATCGTCCCTACATATATCTTGTCGCCCTTCTTATAAACTGGGCAGTTCTCTCGAAGCTCCTTTACCTCGATGATCACATCGTGGATTTTGGTCGTAGGTTTCATAAGTCCTTTAGTACCACAATGTCGACCTAAAGTCAATAAGAAAAAGCTTCTTTTGCGGGAAGATCCAGGAGATAAAAGTATCTTGACAAATGGAGGTGGGTTGCCGTAAAATGAACGAAATCATAAATCTCTCGAGGGAAGAGGAGATACGATGGTCCTAGTATGGATTCTCTCGGCGACGACCTTGGTTAGCCTCATCTCTCTTGTCGGGATATTCACCTTTGGGATAAAGACAGAGGCCTTTGATCGGTTGCTCTCTCTGTTAGTCGGTTTTGCTGCCGGCGGGCTGATAGGAGGGGCCTTCCTTCATCTTTTGCCCGAGGCGGCGCAAGAGAAGGGAGATCTTGTCTTCTTTTATGCCCTTACTGGCTTTACCATCTTCTTTCTGATGGAGAGATACTTCTATTGGAGACACTGCCACAATGGTTTCTGTGACATCCATCCCTTCACTTATCTTAATCTGATCGGCGATGGAGTCCACAACTTTACCGATGGTCTCGTGATTGCGGCCAGTTTTATGACTGACCTAAAATTGGGTGTGGTTACCACCTTAGCAATTATCTTCCATGAAATCCCTCAAGAAATGGGAGACTTTGGTATCTTAGTCTACGGGGGTTTTACCAAGGCTCGCGCCCTTCTCTTTAACTTCATCTGTGCCTTAAGTGCCATAATAGGGGCTATAGCAGGATACATCCTCTCTGGCATCACCGAAGGAATCTGTCCATTTCTAATCGCCTTCACTGCCGGTGGGTTTATCTATATTGCCGCCTCTGATCTGATTCCTGAACTTCATAAACAGAAGGATACCCGAAAGGCAAATTTTGCCTTCCTCAGTTTTCTCTTGGGTCTTACCTTCATGGCCCTAACGAAGGTGGTTGGAAATAATCATTAGGTGAGATGAATATCTTAGGCATAAATGGCAGCCCAAGGATAGGTGGCAATACGGATATTTTGCTCGATAGGGTTTTGGAGGGGGCTAGATACGAGGGGGCCAGGACAGAGAAGGCTATTCTCAATACCCTGAAATTCTCTCCTTGCCAGGAGTGCAAAGAGGTGAGGGATGATGGCCTCTGCCTGATAGAGGATGATTGGCTACCTCTTTCTGAGAAGATCGAAGAGGCTGAGGTTATAGTCCTTGCTTCACCCATCTTCTTTGGGAGTGTCACTGCCCAGACGAAGATGATGATCGATCGGTTCCATTGCCTTTGGCGGGCGAAATACATCCTAAAAAGAGGTTCCAAGAAGAAGAAAAAGGGTTATTTTATCTCTGTTGAGGCCTCCCAAAGAGAGGACTTTTTCGATAATGCTAAAGCAATCATCAAGAATCTATTTGCTACTATCGATACTTGCTACGAGGGGGAGCTCCTCTTTTCAGGGATTAGCCATAAGGGAGGCATCTTGGAGTATCCTGATGCCTTAAAGGAGGCGTTTAGATTGGGAGAAAGGATTGTCTCTTAAAGAAATAGAATATTGGGGTGGGGTGAGATGAAGGCTGTAGGTATCAGTCTAGGTGCTTCGAGTGTTAAGGCGGTAGAGATAGAACGGAACTCTGGGATCGTTGGGGTTAAGAGAGTGTTCGTCCAGTCCCACGAAGGAGATCCTAAGGCAGTCTTGATGAGAGTGCTCGAGGAGTTTGCGCTCGATGGATCTTCTTCGGTTGCTGTTACTGGAAGGGCACTGCGTCACCAGATCAATCTTACCTCGATCTCAGAGCCGTTGGCCTTGGAATTAGCCCTTGAGTCTACCCATCAGGATGGAATAGATGTCTTGGTCAGCGTCGGTGGCGAGAACTTCATTGTCTATACCCTCAATAGACAAGGTAAGATCTCCAATCTGTACACCGGAGGAAAATGCGCCTCAGGGACAGGGGAGTTTTTCTTCCAGCAGATCCGGCGGATGAATATTACGGCGGATGAGGCCCTGAAGATGGCCCAATCTGCCCAGCCCAGGGAGATCTCGGGAAGGTGTTCTGTCTTCTGTAAGAGTGACTGCACACATGCCCTGAACAGGGGAGAACCTATGGGTGAGATAGTGGCTGGATTGTGCCAGATGATGGCCAATAAGATCCTGGAGCTTTTGGCCAAGACTACCTTCCGCCGGATAATGGTGATTGGTGGGGTGACTCAGAATCTGGTGGTAATGGACTTCTTGCGCCAGGAGATAGAGGATCTGGTTATCCCTGAGAAGGCAGTCTTCTTTGAGGCCTTGGGTGCAGCCCTCTTTGCCCTAAATAATGAAACCCTCCATTTTGAAGGTCAGGAACTATTCCAAGAAGGTAGATGTTCCTTTGAATTCCTCCCTCCTATCAGTTCCTCTTGCCATTTGGTTGAGTTTAAAGAGATGGAGAGGTCTGTGGTCGATTTAGAGAGCGAATATATCCTCGGTCTTGATGTCGGCTCCACCACCACCAAAGCGGTAATCGTGCGTCTTGATGATCTGGCCTTGGTAGCAGATATCTACCTTCGCACCAATGGTGACCCAGTGGGTGCTTCAAGAAACTGCTATAGAGAACTGCTCAATCAAGTGCCAGAGGAGATCAAGATCGTCGGTTTGGGCACTACTGGTTCAGGTCGCCAGATCGCCGGACTCCATGCTCTTACCAGCTCAGTGATTAATGAGATCATCAGCCACGCCAGTGCCGCAACATACTTCGATAGCGAGGTTGATACTATCTTTGAGATTGGTGGACAAGATGCCAAGTATACCTATCTCTGGGGTGGGGTTGCCTGTGACTATGCGATGAATGAAGCCTGTTCTGCGGGTACCGGTTCATTCTTAGAGGAGTCGGCTAAAGAGACCCTCGGTCTTGAGATGGAGGAGATCGCCTCACATGCCTTAGTCAGCGAACGCAGTCCCAACTTCAATGACCAATGCGCTGCCTTCATCAGCAGTGATATCAAGACTGCTGCCCAGGAGAGTATTGAAAGGAAGGATATCGTTGCCGGACTGGTCTATTCCATCTGTATGAACTACGACAATCGGGTCAAAGGCAACCGGCCTGTGGGCCGAAGGGTGTTCATGCAAGGTGGAGTTTGTTATAATCGAGCTGTGCCTCTGGCTATGGCTCAGCTCACTGGAAAGAGGATCATCGTCCCACCTGAGCCTGGATTGATGGGTGCTTTCGGTGTGGCTAGGGAGGTCAAATCGAGGATAGATCTGGGCTTGATAGAGAAGAAGAGATTCAATCTAAAGGAATTGGCCGAAAGGGAGGTAAGGTATAAGAAGCCATTTACCTGTAAGGCCACTAAAGGGTGCGATCGGAAGTGTCGGATTGAATTGATCGAGATTGGAGGGGATACCTACCCCTTTGGTGGGGCCTGCAACCGTTACTATAATCTGCGGATAAACCCAGAGGATAGATCCCAAGGCCTGAACCTGGTAGACTATAGAGAGAGACTCCTCTTTAAGGACTATTCCCAAAGGAGAGAAGGGACAAATGGAAGGAGGATAGGTCTTAACCGATCCTTTCTGATCCACCAGCTCTTCCCCTTCTATTACCACTTCTTCTGTAATCTGGGCTTAGAGGTGGTCTTGCCCGAAGAGATGCCTCCTGAAGGTCTCTATCGTCAGCGGGCTGCCTTCTGTTATCCAGCCGCAATCTCCCATGGTTTCTTTGCTAACCTGTTGAATAAGGAGTTGGACTACATATTTCTCCCTCAGGTGTTGGAGTTGCCTGTTGAGAATAGTGTCAGTGAGAAGAAGGAGCACCAGAGCACTTGCCATCTCTTGCAGGCAGAGCCTTATTATCTCAAGGCAGCCTTCAAGGACATGATACACGTTCCAATCCTTACAGAATTGCTCGATTTTTCAGATGGATACGAACAAGTCCTTGGTCAGTTCGTTAACCTGGGAAAGAGATTGGGTTTTAAAGCCTCCAAGATAGAAGAGGCTTATCGCAAAGCGGTGGATAAGCAGATAGAGTTTGAAAAGGTTCTAAAAGAAAAAGGAAGGGAGGTTCTTGCTGCCCTTGAACCCGATCCAGAGAGGTTTGCTGTGGTTCTCTTTAGCCATCCTTACAATGGACTCCCTTCTGAAGCCAATATGGCCATTCCCCAAAAGTTTGCCTCCCGTGGGATAGATATCCTCCCCTTCGAACTCCTACCATTTGAAGATGCCCTCACTGAAGAGGGGAGGGATTTCTTGACCGAAGATATGACCTGGGCACACGGCCAGATGTTGATTAGAGGTGCCTCTTTCGTAAAGAGTCACCCCCAACTATTCGGGGTTTATATCACCAACTTCAGTTGCGGTCCGGACTCCTTCATTACCGGGTACTTCCGTGATATTATGGGCGAAAAACCATCCTTGACCCTAGAACTGGATAGTCATACTCAGGATGTAGGGCTGGATACAAGAGTGGAGGCATTCTTAGAGATTATCAATCGATACCGGCAATTGAAGACAAAGAAGAATTTTTATATCAAAGGAGATGGATTCTCTCCAGCCAGGATCGTGGTTAAAAAGAGGGGGATTGGGGTTGTTTCTTCATCAGGAAGAGAGCTTGAACTTCGTGATCCTAAGGTCAAGATGCTCATCCCCCCTATGGGGAAGTTCGGGAGTGAGGCCCTGGCGGCTGTCCTTGAAGGACTGGGAGTCAATACCGAAGCCCTCCCAACACCAGATATGGAGACCCTGAAGATGGGTAGGGCTCAGACTACTACCAAGGAGTGCTTACCCCTTCAGCTTACTACAGGGAGTCTCTTGAGATATATGAAAGAAGAGCGCAAGGATGACGAGATCCTGGTCTATTTTATGCCCACCGGAAGCGGCAATTGCCGATTTCCTCAATACAATGTCTCTTTAAAGAGACTGATCAAGAAGAATGAGGTTGAGGATGTGACTGTGGTCTCTCTCTCAAACGAGACTGGCTACTTGGGTTTTGGGTATAGGCTTACTCTTCCTGGCCTTAGAGCAGTGATTCTTGCCGATGTTATGGATGATATCCGAAATGCCCTCTTAGCCTTAGCCAGGGATAAGGAAGAAGCCTTGGATCTCTTTGATAAAGAATGGCAGTCCATCATCGATAACCTTAGAGGAAGAGATAATCTTTCCCTTGAAAAAAGACTTCTTGAGACGGCGATGACCTTAAACAGGATTCCCCTCACTCATCCCTTGCATGAGGCCAAGATCGTTTCTTTACATGGCGAGATCTATGTGAGAAAAGAGTTATTCTCCCGGGGGAGCCTTGTTGAGACCTTAGCTAATCAAGGGATTGTAGTCAAGACGGCATCGGTTTTGGAATGGCTCCATTATGTTGACTATCTGATAAGAAAGGGGATCATCGAGGGTGGATTTGGTCTTACTCAGTGGGTAGAGTTTCTGGTAAAGAGGACGGCTCAATCAGTATTTGAAAAGAGGATCAAAAGGATTCTCTCCAAGAGTGGACTCTACGAGGAAGAACCTATCTCGATCAAGGAACTGGTCGAGGGGTGGAGCGGGAAACTTCTTAATGTCGCTCTGACTGGCGAGCCAGTCCTAACCATTGGCGCGGCACTGAAGGAGGTGGGCCACTCTGTCTGTGGTCTGGTCTCCATCGGCCCCTTTGGGTGCCTCCCTAGCCGAGTGACAGAGTCGATCCTCTCATGCCACATGAATATAGAGTCCAAAAAAGCCTGCCAGGAAGGGACAGATCATCTAAGTATGGAGTTTGAGGTGGATGAGCTTCCATTTTTACCAGTCGAGGTTGATGGCAACCCCTTCCCACCCATAATTCAAGCTCGAATTGAAGCCTTCTGCCTCCAGGTCGAAAGGCTCTATCTCCAAATGAGAAAACTTAATAAAAATTAGCAAGGGCACTATCTTTCCCCTTTAGAAGAAGAGGTGGACTTTTAGAGTCTATCTTTCCACATGATTAAAGCGTCTTCGTGGGTATCTCGGTAGTATTTTTCTTGGATGGCGATTTCTTGAAAATCGAACTTTTTATAGAACTGTTGGGCAATGATATTTGAGGCCCTTACCTCCAAGGTAATCCGCTCTATCCCCTTCTTTCTAATCTCATCAAAGAGGGCCATAACAAGCTTAGTGCCAATGCCCTGCCTTCTATAGTTAGGATGAACGGCTATGTTGACTATGTGAGCCTCATCTCCGATGAACCACATTCCAATATAGCCAACTACCCTCTTGTCCATCTGGGCAATAAGAAACTTTGAGATATCCCCGTGATACAGTTCATTATAGAATGTACTATCCTGCCAAGGGTCAGAAAAAGAGGCCTCTTCGATAGCCGCTACCTCTTTAATGTCCCCTTTTTTTAGTGGTCTAATAATGAGTTGGGATACATCTTTTGCCATTTTATCTCTGCTTCTGACTTGCGAAGATAGAGGGGAAGGATAGAGGATAGATCCTTTATCCTACCCTCCTTTATCTCCCTTAAGCCAAGATGAGCGATGTTTGCCGCGCCGGGGATTCCAAAGTGGTCCGGCGGAAAATGTGCCTGTTCCCTTAAGGCATCCTTAAGTAGATCTCCATAAACCTTAAGGCCGTTCCCCAGAAAGAGGGTAGGTCTTTCGATCAGGGTGATGAGCCTTTCAGGTGGAAGAACCAGATAATTGGTCAGCTTCTCCATCCCACCCCGGCCGTCCATCCGGTAAAGGGCAGCATAGACCTCCCCTTTACGGGCATCCAAGATCGGGCAGACCACTGAGTTGCTGAATAGGAGATTGAAGGCTATGCCATCGAGGGTAGGGATTCCTGCTAAGGGGATATTCAGACTCTGGGCCAGACCCCTGGCTGTAGCTAAACCTATCCGCAGGCCTGTGAAGGAACCTGGGCCAATGGAGACACTCAATCCCTCTATCTCTTTAATAGTTAAGCCATTCTCCTCAATAATCTCAGCGATGGAAGGCATAAGCTCTTTTGAATGATGGAGACCAAGATTTCTGGTATAATCAACGATCAATTCCTCCTCATCGATGATGGCTAGACTAAGAATCGCCGTGGATGTTTCTAAACCAAGGATCTTCATACCCTCCCTCCTCTGGCAGGAAGAGATTGATTTCGCGACTCAAGGGATCTATCCAAGAGAACTCTATCCGAAGGTGTCTTGCAGGAAGGATCTCGATGAACTTCTCTGCCCATTCGATGACACACACCCCTTTTTCACTGTAGAAATATTCCTCACAACCCAATTCGTAGATCTCATCGAGGGATTCTACTCGATAGAAGTCAAAGTGATAGAGAGGAACTCTGCCCTGGTATTCATTGATGATGGTAAAACTTGGACTCCGAACATAACCTTTTACACCGAGCCCTCTAGCCAAACCTTGAACGAAAGAGGTTTTGCCACTACCAAGTTCACCCACTAAGGCGAGGACATCCCCTCCTACTAGATGCCTTGCCAGCTCTTCAGCCAAGTCTTGGGTCTCTTCCAGGCTCCTTGAGATCACAACGATAGTATGCCACCTCTCCATCGATTTTGTCAATGGCTTTTTTGATTGACAAAGATCCAATTTGAGATTAAACTTAATGAGGAGGATTTAGGAATGAAGGCGATGGCATTGGAGAAGATTACGGATCTTTCAAGAGATAGAGAACCTTTAAGATTGGTAGATCTTCCAATCCCTGTTATAGAGGAGAGAGAAATACTGGTAAAGATCTCTGTATGTGGGGTCTGCCATACTGAACTTGATGAGATCGAGGGAAGGACTCCACCGGCAAGATTTCCAATGATTCCAGGCCACCAGATCGTGGGGGAAGTTGAGGCTATGGGAGAAGGGGCGGAAAGATTCAGGATTGGCGATAGAGTTGGTATAGCCTGGATCTACTCTTCCTGTGGAAGCTGTAGATTCTGTATCGAAGGCAATGACAATCTGTGTGAAGACTTTAAGGCGACTGGGAGGGATGCCCACGGTGGGTATGCAGAATACATCAAGGTCTTGGAAGATTTTGCCTATAAGATTCCTGATGGATTTTCTGACAAGGAGGCTGCTCCACTTTTATGCGCTGGAGCGATCGGATATCGAGCCTTAAGACTCACCAATATCAAAGATGGAGAGAATCTTGGCCTTACTGGTTTTGGAAGCTCAGCCCATCTGGTGATCAAGATAGTTAAATCTAAATATCCAGCTACCAGGGTCTTTGTCTTTGCAAGAGACAGAGAGGAGAGGAAGTTTGCCAAGGAGCTTGGCGCTTTTTGGACAGGGGATACAGGAGAGATGCCGCCAGAGTTGTTAGACTGTATCATCGATACCACACCTGCCTGGAGACCAGTCGTTGAGGCACTAAAGAACCTGAGGCCTGGGGGGAGGTTAGTCGTAAATGCCATCCGCAAAGAAGATACAGATAAGGATATGCTTCTAAGGTTAGATTATCCCCTCCATCTTTGGCTTGAAAAGGAGATAAAGAGCGTCGCTAATGTGACCAGGCGAGATGTCCAGGAATTTCTGGATGTGGCAGCTACGATTCCCATTAGACCTGATCTAATAGAATTTCCATTAGAAGAGGCGAATGATGCCTTATTTGAGCTTAAAGAGGGGAAGATCCGGGGGTCAAAGGTCCTTCGGATCGTCCAATAGTCTGAGAAGGAGTGGTTATAAGTGGGGTAGGTGAAGACTTCATACGGGATATCATCATCGAGGACTTGAAGGCGAATAAGAATGAGGGACGGGTTGTGACCCGATTTCCACCAGAGCCGAATGGATATCTCCACATTGGACATGTCAAGAGTATCAGTCTGAACTTCGGTGTTGCCTCAGAATTCAAAGGCATCTGCTACTTGCGTTTCGATGACACCAATCCTACCAAGGAGGAACAGCGCTACATCGATGCCATCAAGGAGGATGTCCAGTGGTTGGGCTTTGACTGGGCCGAACACGAGTATTACGCCTCTGACTACTTTGAGAGATTGTATGGGTACGCCTTGACCTTAATTAAAGAGGGCAAGGCTTATGTCTGCGATTTATCTCAAGAGGAGATAAGGGAGTATCGGGGGAGCCTGACTGAGTCTGGACGGGAGTGTCTATACCGCTCTCGCAGCATCGAAGAGAATCTATCTCTCTTTGAGCGCATGAAAAAAGGTGAATTTGAAGATGGCGCTTGTGTTCTTAGGGCAAAGATCGATATGAACTCCCCAAATGTAGTGATGCGTGATCCAGTGATCTATCGCATTATAAAAGCCTCTCATCATCGCACCGGTAACAGATGGTGTATCTATCCCATGTATGATTTTGCTCATCCTCTCTCGGACTCTATCGAAGGGATCACCCATTCGCTCTGCACCTTAGAGTTTGAGAATAATCGTCCCTTATATGACTGGTTTCTCGATCAGTTGAATATCCACCACCCCCAACAGATCGAGTTTGCCCGGCTCAACCTCAGCTACACCGTCTTGAGCAAACGGAAGCTCCTGGAACTGGTCGAGGGTGGATATGTCAATGGGTGGGATGATCCACGGATGCCTACGATCTCAGGCTTGCGTCGGCGCGGTTATACACCTCAAGCCATCCGCACCTTCTGCGAGAGGATAGGTGTAGCCAAGACCAATAGTCTTGTGGATATTGCCCTCCTTGAGCACTGTCTCCGGGAAGACCTGAATAGACGTGCACCCCGGGTGATGGCGGTGCTCTGTCCTCTTAAGGTAGTGATCGACAACTACCCCGAGGATCAGGTAGAGGAGTTAGAGGCGATAAACAACCCTGAAGATCCACTCATGGGATCACGTCTTATTCCCTTCTCGCGGGTCTTATACATCGAGAGGGATGACTTTCGTGAGGATCCACCTCCGGGTTTCTTCAGGCTTACCCCAGATGGCGAGGTAAGGTTGAAACATGCCTATTACATCAGATGCGAAGATGTAGTTAAGGACGAAAGAGGAGAGGTGGTTGAGCTCCACTGCAGTTATGACCCTCGCTCACGTGGTGGCTGGACCAGAGATGGACGTAAGGTCAAAGGAACACTCCACTGGGTCTCGGCTCAACATGCCCTCGAGGCTGAGGTGCGTCTCTATGACCGCCTCTTTACCAAACCCAGTCCAGAGGAGGATCCTGACTTTAAGGTTTCTTTAAACCCAGAATCGTTGAAGATATTGAGCCCTTGTTGGGTCGAGTCAAGCCTGAAGGATGCCCCCATAGGGAGTCGATACCAGTTCTTAAGACTCGGGTACTTCTGTGTTGACCCCGATTCATCTGATGAGGGGCGTTTGGTCTTCAATCAGACAGTCCCCTTGCGTGATACCTGGGCCAAGATCGAAAAATTACAGAAGGAGAAAAGGAGGAGAGATGGAGGATAACAAGGAGATCACTGAGGAGAAGGTGGATGAGATGCGATTCATCAGCCTCATTGGCATGCTCTCTCAAGGCGTAATGCACCATCTAGGCAAGATGGCCAATCCCCTCACCGGAAAGTGCGAACGGAATCTTGAGGCTGCGGCTGCTACCATCGATCTCATCCAGATGCTCAAGAGAAAGACTGTTGGGAATCTCTCTGAAGAGGAGTCGAAGATCCTGGGTAGTACCTTAGCCAATCTCCAGTTGAACTATGTCGATGAGTTAGAGAAGGGAAAGACCAAACCACAAGGGGAAGAGGGGAGGGAGGGGGAAGGAGTTTGACCAGTTTTATGCCCCGCTCTCGCACCTGCCCCAGATGTGGTAAGGAGAACCCTTATCGAACTAGACAATGCCTAGGATGTGGAAGGCGGATTGGCACCTCCTACGATGAGATCTTGAAGAAGAGAGGATTTGTCTTTGGCCTGCCATTTCTTTCAGGATGCCTCCCCTTGGCTCTTGTCTTAATAGTTCTTGGATTGCTCCTTGTGCTTACAAGATAATAACCCATCCTACCTATGATGGTAGGATGGGTTATCTTAAGCCGAGTAGTATCAGAAGATCGAATGTAGTAGAGGGTAGTTACCCTGAGATTAGAACCTCAGCGTAGCACCGATCCTCCAGGCACCAATATCGAGTATCCCTGTCCTTCCTCCCGTCCATGATGAGTCTCCTGTAAGGCCAAGGATGTCAAAGACTAAGTTCTCTGACCACTCATAGCCTACCCCGTAGTAATACTGGGTTGATCTTGATGTAGTCTCTCGGATAGTTGTCGTTTCCTGCGCAGTAGTCTTTGGAGTAAATTCATGGGTCGTAATGGTTGCACCAACAATTTCACGGACCGTCTTTCTAAGTCCATCCTCGGTGACCTTGGTTTTATCTGTGTTTTTCGTTGTGGCGATATTGTGGGTTACCCCTAAACGGACCGCAAATCTTCGCCAAGGCTTCATCTCTAAACCCAAGGGGAACTGAAGCCTAGTCCTGGTTGAACCCTGACTGAATGACCCCTTATCCGTATCGGTGATGGTCACACGATAGTCAGCACCATCTATATCATCATTGGCGTTTATGTCGTAAAAGATGACGTCGTTTCTCTTTCGGGTGTAGTCTCCCTTTGTCTCTGAGGTAGAACTAGCATACTTGAGCCCAAAGCCAAGGAGGACGTTCTCCCTCAGTTCTGCCTCGCCACCCAGGTCTATGTTGAAGTCAGTGGCTGTGATATCACCCGAGACGTCATAGGTCGTCTTAAGATCGTATTTCGCCCTGTCTCCAGCAACCCCTCCAGCGGTACTCCGAAGGGTCGCCTTGTAGGGGAGGGCGAGTGATCCAGAGAGCTTCTGCGGGGTCGATCCAAAACCGATCCGGCCTACAAGCCTCAGGTTATCCCAGAACATATAGTAGGTATCGGCACAGAAGGAGATCCTTGTGCCGCTTGCCTTGGCCGTACCGGTCTCATCCCCAGTTGCTCCCCAGCCATCTGCATCGAAGATACCCCAATCGGTTCCATCTGTCCAGTCAAAGCCGTTTCTGACATTTCCAGTGATGGGCTCGAGCGCGGCTTGAGGTTGAGGGTAACCTCCTAGTGGCCGCCACTGATCCCCATCGGCTGCCTCTATTACGGCTTCGATGGGATCGGCGCCAGCACCTCTTGCATCCAAGTTGAACTTGGCTATCGAGTTTCTCACCCTCTCTCTTGAGGTGGGCGCTATAGTCAAAAGACCGCCCACGTTCAGCCTCTCATTCACCGTGTACCTTCCACCAAGCTTCAGCACCATGCTCGTATTCTTGTTCTCCTCTTTTGCGTCGAGCGAGGCTTCCTTAGTAGTGGGTCTTGCTACACCTACGATCGTTTGCCTGTAGGAATCGGTTGCAGTGACCGGCTCTGTAGAAGAAGCCCGTCCGCCAATGTCGCTATCCCTAAGGGATAATGAAGTCCCTATCTTTAAAGGAAGACCACCGAGCTTTTGGCCATAGAGGACCTGGTAGTCGGTCCCTCCGCTCTTTATCTCCCTCTTTGCCTTTTTGTTAGTAACCTCTGTCCAGTCACCAGGATCAGCGAAATCACCGTCATTGGGGATGCTGGCATCATGCTGGGATGTTTCATGGGTAGTCCTTTCTCCAGACCACCACATGGTGTTAGTCCTAGAAAAGAGGCTTGATCGCGAGTCATAAAGGAGCCCCATCCGGCTATCGGGGAGCACCCCTCTTAAAGGGTTTCCCAGCCCACCCAAGATGAATCGACTTTGACCCGTTCCACCCGTGGTCGTTCCATCTAGGGCCCGATCACTTCCAAGCTGACCTCCATAAAGGTTTGAGAGGTTGGTATAGACCCTCCAACCTTCCAGATCTGAGAGCTCTGCTGGATTCACTCCAAAGATATCTGAGTGTTCATCAGCGACTATTCCCACAAGGTCTGGATTGACCCCCTGCATCCTCATCGAGGTACCACTGAGTTCCGCCCATCCCAGTTGAGGAAGGAAGAGGGCCGCAGTCGCCATCGCCAAAGCCAAGACCTTTTTCATTTATAGAATCCCCTCCTTATCTTAGGTTTTTTGAAGTATCTCTCTTTTTTGCTTCTTTTCCGCCTGTTTTCTTCTCTTCACCCCCTTTCTTTGGGGTTTTGTTGCTGGTTGATAAAGATCAGCCTTTTAGAATTCTATTCTATATCTATAGCACATTTTTTCAGATTTGTCAAGTAAAACTTTAAGTATTTCCTACTATTTAGATAGATACTAACTGTTTCCCTTTCCTAGGTACAGGATGGATAACTCATCTGAAAAATCTATTTGCTATTTGCTTCAAGATGTTATAAAATTTAAGGAATATATGGAGACGAGAGAACGGGTAACCAGATCAGCTGGGATTGTTGGCTTAGGAATAAGTTTCTCGCGGATTACGGGTTTTCTGCGGGATATACTCATTGCTGCCCGCTTCGGCGCAGGTGCTATAACCGATGCCTTCTTTGTTGCCTTTATGATCCCCAATCTCCTCCGGGACCTCTTAGCCGAGGGTGCCCTCTCGGTGGCCTTCATCCCTGTCTTTACCGAGTATCTGACAGTAAAGGGAAAAAGGGAGGCTTGGATATTAGCCAGCCGTATCATCAATCTCCTCATAATTGTAACCTCGATGATTGTGCTTATAGGTATTGTTCTTGCTCCTTTCGTTCTCTCATCCCTTCCACTAGATATGATCAAGGGCGGAGATCCGATATTGGCTGCAAGGCTCCTCCAGGTGATGTTTCCCTTCATCATCTTCATCAGTTTAGCAGCCCTCTCGATGGGGATCCTCAATTCACTGGGTCGATTTGGCCTCCCCTCCTTCTCCTCGGTGATGTTGAACGTGGCTATGATCCTCTCCCTCCTCCTTCTCTGGTCTAAACCCTCGATTGAGGGGATAATAGGCTTAGCCATCGCGGTCCTTATTGGTGGAGCAGCTCAGTTTCTCATCCAGGTTCCGGGTCTTGTCCAGGAGAAGATAGACTATCTTCCTACGGTGGATATTAAAGATGAAGGGGTGAAAAGGATTGGTCTCTTGATGATCCCTCGGGCTATTGGGTCTGCTGCCTATCAGATCAATATCCTCATCTGTCGAACCCTTGCCTGGACAATCAGCCCTGGATGGGTGACTAGCCTCTATTATGCCGATAGACTGGTTCAGCTTCCAGGTGCCCTCTTCGGTGTCTCCCTGACCACAGCCCTCTTTCCTACCCTATCCAGGCAGGCCGCAGCCAAAGAGATGGACGATTTGAAGAAGAGTATCAATTCAGGCCTTCGACTTCTGCTCTTTTTAGCTATCCCCTCTTCAATTGGGCTGATGACCCTTGGTCGGCATATCATTGCTGTCCTCTTTCAGCGTCATGCCTTTGCCGAAATGGCTACCAGGAATACCTATCTTGCCCTCTGGTTTTACTCCTTGGGTATCTTCAGTTATGGTGGGACAAGGCTTGTCTCTTCCTGTTTCTATGCCCTTCAGGATACAAAGACACCGGTAATGACAAGTATCCTCTCTATGGGTATAAATATCCTTTTTAGTCTCCTCCTCATGAAAGGTCTTGAGGGCGGTGGATTGACCTTAGCCGCCTCGATTTCCGCTTCTTTCAATCTGGCCTTACTCTTAGGGATACTTCGAGAGAGGATAGGAGGTTTTGGAGGGAAGGGGATACTGACTACGTTCTTTAAAGTGCTTTTAGCCTCGGTGGTCATGGCGGCGGTTTCGTATGGGGTAGTCTCGTTCCTTGGGTCAGGGGTCAAGGGGCTTCTTCTTGGGATCATTGCCGGTGTAACAGTATTCTTTACCGTCTCGAAGGTCCTTAAGATAGAAGAAGCAGCCTTTCTCTTAAAGCTGATTAAAAGACCTAAGTTTTTCGAAGGTAAATAAATGTTATCCCAAAGAATTAAGTCTCTGCCAGATGCACCTGGTGTATATCTCTTGAAGGATAAAGAAGGGAAGGTCATCTATATCGGTAAGGCCATCTCCCTGAAGAAGAGGGTTGGTTCCCATTTTCAAAGGGGGTCAAATTCAATCAAAGAGCAGATACTCGTCTCAAAGGTAGTTGACTTAGATTATATCGTTACCAGCTCAGAGTTTGAAGCGATGCTCTTGGAGTGCAACCTGATTAAAGAGCACCGGCCAAGATACAATGTTCGACTCAAAGATGACAAACGTTATCCGATGGTCAAGATTACCATCAATGAGGGGTGTCCTCGATTGGTCCTTGTAAGGAGGGAGGCCCAAGATGGGGCTGCCTATTTTGGTCCCTATACCCAGAGTCAGGATCTTCGCCGGAACTTAAGGTATGCCCGGGAGATATTCCCTATCTGTATCAGCAGACAGAAGGTTAAGGTGAAAGAGGGCAAGCGGCCTTGCCTGGATTTCTATATGGGACGCTGCTTGGCACCCTGCGCTGGAAAAATAGACCTCAAGGCTTATCGAGAGCTCATTGAGGAACTCATCATCTTCCTTCAAGGTCACCACGATGAGTTGACAAAGAGGCTAAAGGAGAAGATGGCGATTCTTGCTCAAGGATTGAGATTTGAGGAGGCGGGTAAGGTTCGAGATCAGATAAAGGCCATCGAGGGTCTTTCTAAGGTAAGGTTTTTGAGCAAAGAGGAGGGATTGATCAAGGTAGATAGTCCATTGTCTGAATTGAAGGTCTTTCTCCGTCTTCCAGTGATCCCCAGAAGGATTGAAGCCTTCGATGTCTCAAATATCAGGGGGAAGCTGGCTACAGCCTCCTTGGTTGTCTTTGAGGAGGGAAGGCCCCTGAAGAGCGGGTATCGCCATTTCAGGATAAAGACCCTTGATTCTATGGATGATGTGGGGATGATCAAAGAGGTCATTGCCCGGCGCTTCAAACGCCTCTTGTCTGAGAAAGAACCCCGACCTGATCTTGTCTTGATCGATGGAGGAAAGACTCAACTCAGGGCGGCCTATACAGTGCTTGTTGAACTTGGTCTTGGGGATCTCCCCCTCATTGGCTTAGCCAAGCCTAAGGAGGAAGAGGAGAGCGAGAAGATATACACCCTCAACCGAAAGACCCCCCTACGACCGACCAAAGACTCTGTGCTCCTCCACCTCCTTCAGCAGATCCGGGACGAAGCCCACCGTTTTGCCATCAGTTACCACCGGAGGTTAAGGAGGATCTCAGAGAATAAGGAGGTACGATGATTCCCTTCTCGGTGATGATAGCTGAGATGAGTTCAGCCGGAGTAATATCAAAAGACGGATTATAGATCTTGATATCTTGAGGGGCGATCCTTCTTCCAAGTCCAGAGACGATCTCTTCCTCTGGTCGCT
Source organism: bacterium (assembly GCA_003485015.1). Lineage (GTDB taxonomy): Bacteria > UBA9089 > UBA9089 > UBA9089 > UBA9089 > UBA9089. Next base: position 2,445 of record DNCN01000171.1, on the reverse strand, counting down.
CTTCAATGGGTATCGAGGACCCATCCTCTAAGGATAGGTCAAGACTTGAGAGGGGTGCTGCTACATAGAAGGGGATGTGATGGTATTGAGCCAAGAGGGCTACCTGGTAGGTCCCAATCTTATTAACTGTATCTCCATTAGCCGCTATGCGGTCTGCACCGACAAGGCAGAGATCGACCCAGCCTTTCCTCATCACCCTACCCACCATCGTGTCGCAGATGAGGGTGACTTCGATTCCGGCCTCTTTGAGTTCATAAGTAGTAAGCCTTGCCCCTTGAAGGAGAGGTCTTGTTTCAGTAACAATGACCCTGACCCTTTTGCCCTGGTCATGTGCTGTATAGATAACCCCTAAGGCAGTACCTATGCCGCCAGTGGCTAAACTCCCTGCATTACAGTGGGTTAGAATTGTATCCCCATCTTTGATTAGATGTGCCCCGAACTCCCCAATCCTTTGGCAACAATCCCGATCTTCCTCGTGGATCCTTATGGCCTCATTTTCGAGGACATTCTTTATGATAAGGACATCTTCCTCGGCATGATTTCGAAAGCACATCTTCATCCGCTCCAAGGCCCAAGAGAGGTTTCTAGCAGTGGGTCGAGTGCGGAGTAAAAGTTCAGAGGCTCTATTCAGCTCAAGTTCCAGTTCTGAGGCAGTGGGGGAAGCTAAATTCTTTATTCCCAGAAAGACTCCATACGCGGCCGCAATTCCGATGGCTGGTGCACCACGGATTCGCAGATTATAGATAGCCTCGGCCGTCTCCTCAGGGGTAGAGAGCTTCATATAAATAGTCTCGGTGGGGAGTTGTGTCTGGTCGAGGATCTCAAGGCATTCTCCAGTCCATCTAATATGCTCTTTCAATTATTAACCTCTTAAAAAGAATAGCCCTTCCTAAGGGCCTCTTGATTGGTCTCCAAAAGATGGTGGCGGTGTTTGGGGAGCACATCTTTCAAAGAGTTGAGCAGAGATTCAAGAGAGGGGACCCCCTTTTTGGCCGCATAGCTACCTAAGATAACCACATTGGCGGATTTTATATTCCCAAGGCTCTCGGCTATCTCGGTGGCTGGGATCCGGATGATCTCTATGTCCGACCGATTGACCCCCTCTTTTACTAAGGAAGAGTTGAGGAAGAGGAGACCACCCTTTTTAATTCTGGGTAGAAACTTTTCTAACGAGGGGGAGTTCATAATAATGCAGGTGGTAGGGCAAAAGACGATGGGACAACGAATCTCCTTATCTGAGATGATTAGGCCATAATTGGCCGTCCCCCCCCGCATCTCGGCGCCGTAGGAGGGGATGCCTAAGACGTGTTTACCTTCCTTCATCCCAGCATGGGCAAGGAGGGTCCCCATGAGGAGGACCCCTTGACCCCCGAAACCAGCGCAGATTATCTCTTCAAGCATCTTTCTTACGTGGATTGACTCAAGGTCTTTTGAATTCCCCCAGAGGGAAGTAAGGGATCATCTTCTCTTCTATCCATTTCAAAGATTCTAGGGGAGAGATCTTCCAGTTTGTAGGGCACATCGAGAGTATCTCAACCAGGCCAAAGCCCAAGTTGTCTATCTGGACATTAAAGGCCTTGTGGATGACCTTTTTAGCCTTTCTTATCTCCTTAGGACTGTGGAGAGATACCCGGGCAAGATACTTGGCTCCCTCTATGGTCGAGAAGAGCTCGCATACCTGGAGGGGATAGCCATCTCGAAAGACATCCCTCCCCTCGGGTGTGGTAGTAGTCTTTTGCCCCAAAAGGGTTGTGGGTGCCATCTGGCCGCCAGTCATACCGTAGTTGGCGTTATTGACGAAGATGACCGTGATCCTTTCGCCTCGGGTAGCAGCATGGATGATCTCGGCCGTTCCGATGGCCACCAGATCCCCATCGCCTTGGTAACTGAAGACGACATTCTCAGGAAGGACCCGCTTTATTCCTGTAGCCACAGCCGGAGCTCGGCCATGGGCCGCTTCAGTGACATCGAAATTGAAGTAATAATAAGCCAGGACAGCACAACCAACCGGTGCTACACCGATGGTCCTTTCTCGCACCTGTAATTCATCGATGACCTCAGCCACCAGACGATGGATGATCCCATGTCCGCAGCCAGGGCAGTAGATGGTGGATTTTGAGGTTAGACTTTCTGGCTTGGAGAAGACCTTCTTCACTCGGTTAACTCCTTGTTGATCTCTTTAACCTTCTCATAGATCTCGTCCGGTCTGGGGATGCCTCCACCTCCCCGGCCGAGGAAATAGACTGGTGTTTCGCTATTAATTGCCAATCTAACATCTTTGAGCATCTGGCCATAGTTCATCTCTACGACCAGAAATGCCCTTGTCTTTGGAGATATCTTCTTAAAGACAGATGAAGGGAATGGCCAGAGGGTGATAGGTCTGATGAGACCCACTCGAAGGCCATCCTCTCTAGCCTGATAGACCACTGATTTAGCGATCCGTCC
>DNCN01000180.1 GCA_003485015.1 bacterium | reverse complement strand
GATCCCCTCCATAGGGGTTATCAGATCATTCAATCTTTCATTGCCTTAGGAGGCGGGGGCTTCTTGGGAAAGGGGTTGGGGAATTCAGCACAAAAACTCTTCTATCTGCCTAACCCTCATACCGATTTCATCTTTGCGATTATTGGAGAAGAGACTGGTTTTTTAGGAGCAGGAGCGATCGTCTTTCTCTTTCTCTGGCTCGCTTTCTGGGGAATGAGGATTGCCTGCAATTCAAAGGATTCCTTTGGACAACTACTTGGATTTGGACTTATTTCAGCTATTACTATTCAGGCTTTGCTCAATATGGGGGTAGCATGCGGTATCTTTCCTATCACTGGATTACCTCTACCTCTCGTCAGCGTAGGTGGATCAGGCCTTCTTTTCGCTATGTTCAGCATAGGAGTCATCTTGAATATATCAAGGGCATCCCCAAAGGCTAACAGTGGGGGATTAGCTTGCGAATATTGATTGCAGGGGGTGGAACAGGAGGTCACATCTATCCCGCTCTTAGCATTGCTGAAGAGTTAAAGAGAAGAGATCAGAAGAACGAGATTCTCTTTATTGGCACTATCCAAGGGGTGGCTCGTTCAACAATTGAGGAAGCGGGTTTTGGAGTCTCTCCTATTGAGACTTCTGGTTGGGAGAGGAGGCTTTCGAGGAAGACTCTAAGATTCTTCATCAGTCTCTTAAAAGGGATCTTTCAATCAAGAAGGTGCATTCTCTCCTTTAAGCCAGACGTAATCATCGGAATGGGCGGGTATTCAAGTGGTCCACCATTGATTCTGGCCTCTCTTCTGGGATATAAGGCCATGATTCACGAACAGAATTCTATCCCAGGGTTGACCAATAAAGTCTTGGGCAGATTGGTAAAGAAGATAGCTTTAAGTTTTGAGGATTGCGATCATTACTTTCCGTCGGAGAAGATAGTTGTCACCGGAAATCCAGTGAGGACTGAAATTGGAAAGATAGCAAGGAAAGAAGCCCTTGTCCACTTCGGATTTGAAGATGAGAGATCTACTATTATTGTCTTTGGCGGATCAAGGGGTGCCCACACCATTAATCTGGCGACAGTTGAAGCCTTTGAGAGACTGAACAGAATCAAGGACAGGATTCAGATGATTCATATTAGCGGAAAGGACGACTATCTCTGGGTCAAAGAGAGGATGAAGAGGGTGGAATTCCCTTTCTATTTAGCAGAGTTCATATTTGAGATGCCGTTAGCTCTTGGTGCAGCAGATATAGTCGTAGGAAGGGCAGGAGCAGGAACTATTGCTGAAATTACCCAATGTGGCTTGCCAAGTATTCTCATTCCTTATCCCTATGCCACCGATGATCATCAGAAGAAGAATGCCTCCCTCTTAGAAGAGAAGGGTGCAGCAATAGTTATCGTAGATAGAGAATTGAATGGAGAAATCTTGGCCGAAAGACTCATTGAGTTAATCAGTGATCCAGAGAGATTAAGAGAAATGGGAAAGAGGGCAAGATCGCTCTCTCATCCTGAAGCCACTCTTCGGATAATCGATCTCATCTATGAACTGGTAGAGGCCAAAGGATGATTGAGGGCATTCGACATCAACACATTCATTTTGTAGGTATTGGTGGCTCTGGAATGAGTGGTATTGCTGAAGTTTTGTTAAATATGGGCTACCGGATCAGTGGATCGGATATAGTAGAGAATGAGGCCACTAAAAAACTTGCTGCACTGGGCGCTCGGATCTTCATTGGGCATGATTCGACAAACGTCCTAGGAGCTGACGTCCTGGTTGTCTCCTCAGCTATTGAAAAGAGGAATGTTGAGCTTTTGGCCGCAGAGGAACGGAGGATCTCTATCATCCCCAGGGCTGAGATGCTTAAAGAACTGATGAGGTTGAAATTTGGGATTGCCATCTCTGGTACCCATGGAAAGACCACAACAACCTCCCTGATCTGCTGGATTTTGGCCAAGGCAGGACTTGATCCCACTATGGTCATCGGGGGGAAATTCTTCAATATTGGGGGTTCAGCGCGGCTGGGACAGGGAAGATACTTAGTTGCTGAAGCAGATGAGAGTGATGGGAGTTTTCTTAAGCTTTCCCCCATTATCGCCGTGGTAACCAATATCGACCTTGAACACTTAGATTACTTCCATGGTTTAGAGAGGATTGAGGAGGCATTCTTAGAATTTATTAATAATGTCCCCTTCTATGGAAAGGCTATTTTAGGCATCGACAATCTCTACCTCCGCAGTCTCCTCCCTCGGATAAAGAAGAGGTTTGTAACCTATGGCTTCGAGCATCGTCCTCAAATTATGGCCCAGGAGATCGAGGCCCGAGGTCTACATTCAGAATTCAATGTAATTAAGGAGAATAATCTTTTGGGACGAGTAAGGATAAATGTTCCAGGCCTCCATTACATAAACAATGCCTTAGCAGCCATTGCCGTTGGTCTTGAGCTGGAGATAGACTTTAAGATCATCAAGGAGGCCATTGGCAGCTATCGCAATGTTGAGCGTAGATTCCAGATCCTTGGTGAAGAGGGAAATATTCTCTTCTTGGATGACTACGCCCATCATCCCACTGAGATTGAGGTTACTTTACGCACGGTCAGGGTGGCCTGGCCAAACCAAAGGATTGTCACTATCTTTCAACCCCATCGCTATACCCGAACAAAGTTTCTATGGAAGAACTTCGCCCAATGTTTCAATGAATCAGATATAGTCATCATTACTGAGATCTATCCTGCAGGTGAAGCGTCTATTGAAGGTATAAAGGCAGACCTCGTCGTTAAAAGCGTCAAGGAGGCAGGACATCCAAACATAAAGTATATTCGGGATCTAGATGAGACCATTGAATATCTAAAAAGGATCATTCAAAAAGGAGATTTAGTTATCACCCTTGGCGCAGGGGATATCTACCGAGTAGGGCAAGGACTCCTCGAATACCTGAAGGAAAAAGAATAAAAGGATTCAACAATAAAGATCTGTGGTTACCCTAAGGAAGGCTTTGCTCGATAAGATCAGGAAAATAATAGACTCTATTAAATTGAACGAACCTATGTCAAAACATACCTCTTTCGGAATTGGTGGACCAGCTGATGTCTTTGCGGTGGCAGAAGATGAAGAGAGTCTCAAGAGGTTAACTCAGATCCTAGAAGATAATGGCATTGACTATTTCCTTTTAGGGGGAGGTACTAACATCCTTGTAAACGATAAGGGGATTAGGGGAGTAGCCATCAGATTGGGTAGAGGATTCGAGAAGGTTGAAAGAGTGGAGAATGGTCTTGCAGTTGGAGCGGCAGCCAAATTGGTTAAGGTGGTGGATAAAGCCCAGAGAGAAGGATTATCCGGCCTTGAATTTGCTTCAGGAATCCCGGGAACGACTGGGGGTGCTTTGATGGTCAATGCCTCTGCCTTTGGCCATCTAATCAGACCCCTTGCTAGAAGAATCAGGAGGTTAAAAGGGAGCAAGATTATTCTTGAGGCAGAATTGGAACTCAGAAGAGAAGATCCTTCAGTAATTGTCTCTAAGATGAGGGAGTATTTTGAATATAAGAGAGAGACTCAACCCCTTTTCCTTAAATCGGCAGGATGCGTCTTCAGGAATCCCCCTAACAGGTTTGCTGGTCAGTTGATCCAGGAGGCAGGGCTAAAAGGAGAGAGGGTTGGTGGTGCCTATGTTTCATTTAAACATGCCAATTTTATCATTAATCGGGGGGATGCCAAGGCGACTGATGTCCTCAATCTCATGGAGCTAATCCAAGAGAAAGTGAAGGGACTCTTTGGAATATTACTTGAGCCCGAGATCAATATCATTGGGGAGACCTTTCCCTGAAGAGCTATATAGATGGAGGAGTTGAAAGGAAAGAGAATTGCTGTCTTGATGGGTGGTCAATCTCGAGAACGTGAGGTTTCCCTTCGTTCGGGAGAAAGGGTACTCAAATCTCTAAAAAAACAGGGATTCTGGGCTGTGAGGCTTGATTCAGACAAGGATTTGGTGACTAAGCTAAAGGAGAAGGGCATAGACATTGTTTTTATTGCTCTCCATGGAAGATTTGGAGAAGATGGCTGCATTCAGGGTTTACTCGAAATACTTGGAATTCCTTATACAGGTTCTAAGGTTCTAGCTTCAGCCTTGGCCATGAACAAGGTAGCCTCGAAGAGGATGTTTAGCGCCATAGGAATTCCTACACCACCCTATTGGGTGATTGAAAGAGATCGAGATTTAGAAGAACAGAGTGGTAAGATACTCAGGGATATCTATCCTCCTCTTGTGATTAAGCCAACAAATGAAGGATCGAGTATAGGGATAAAGATCATAAGGAGAGAAGAAGAGCTCCTTCCTGCCATAGAGGAGACTGTCAAGATTTATGGAGATGTATTTGTAGAGGAGTTTATCTTGGGAAAAACCGTTACCGTTGGCATCTTAAAGGAAGAGGCCTTACCCATCTTAGAGCTCGCACCCAAAAGTGATTTTTATGACTATGAGGCAAAATACACCGAAGGGATGACTGAATTTATCATTCCGGCAAGATTAGAAGAGAAGATTTATAAAGAGACCCAGATGACGGCCTTATCTGCCCATAAGGCTCTTGGCTGTCATGGTTTTTCAAGGGTTGATGTTATCGTCAGTCCGGAGGGGATTCCTTATGTCCATGATGTTAATACCATTCCTGGATTGACTTCACTCTCTGATCTCCCTGCCCAGGCTAAGGCAGCAGGTATTGATTACGATACCCTTATTTTCAGAATGCTTGAGACGGCTATAGAATAAGGAGAAGAATGAAAAGGAAAGGCTCACAAAGATTATTGAGGATAAGGAATAAACCCCTAAAAAGAACCCGGCCTTTAGGGTTTCGAACGATAATAAGATTATTGCTCATCTTCATCCCTGTCTTTCTTGTCTTTTGGGGAATCCATCACCTCTTTGAAGTCGTAACCACTTCTGAAAGTCTAGTCATTAAGAATGTAGTTGTGCTTGGTGATTATCCCAATAGAGATGAGATAAAGAGAGAGGTTGAAGGCTACTGCCTCAAGAAGTTCAAAAGTACTCAACCCAATATCTTTAAATTCAACATAGAGGATTTAAGGAGGCATTTAGGGTCCCTTCCCAAAGTCGAGGAAGTAAAGATAAGAAAGCAGTTCCCTGAAACCATCTTCATTGAGATTAAGACACGTATACCTATTGCCTTTGTTCTCTATCAAGGCTCTATCCTTGGGTGTGACAAAGAGATGGTCTTTGAATTAGAGTCTCCTTCTCAGTATGACCTTCCTTTTATTACGGGAGTTACAAAGATAGAGGAAGGGAGGATCAGACAGGCAACTAAGATCGCCTTTGAAATGAAAGAAATGGATCTTCTGTCTCTGGTCTCAGAAATAAATATTAAAGACCCAAAGAACTTCTCTGTCTATACATTGAATAACACCAAGATATATCTTGG
>DNCN01000141.1 GCA_003485015.1 bacterium | reverse complement strand
CAGACATCTAAATTCGCTTGTCTTAAGGCCTCAGCTACTGCCCCATTCCCTGTTACCGCAACAACTCTTCCCATTATTTGCCCTCCTCCATCATAATAATTGCCTTCTCTCCCTTCTTACCAGGGCATTCAAGGGCACAGATACCGCATCCCTTGCAGTAATCATAATTAAAACCCGTAACCTTTTCGTCTTTCACCATAACAGACATATCCGGGCAGTAAAGCCAACAGAAGAGGCAGTGAATACAGTTCTGTTCTTTCCATATGGGCTTAAATGCCCTCCAGGAACCGGTCTTAAGTTCTACGGCATTTCCAGCCTCAAGTATGACTACCCCTGGTGGGAGCTCTCTCCATGTGTGTTTAGTCTTAATTTTGGCTAAGTCCATTCCTATCCTCCTTTATTTCTGGGTAACTTCCTCCGCTCTTACCTCTTCGTATCCACGGCGCGTGGCTTGAAGATTTCCATCTATTATCTTTTGAGGAAACTTCTTACCAAAGCTCTTTTTAACATCCTCAAGGAGATGTTCCAAACTTATGAGGTTAGTCACTCGACATAGGGCGCCGAGCATAGAGGAGTTTGGCAGGGCCTTTCCAAAACACTCTATGGCTATCTTTGTGGCATCGACGGTAAAGACCCTCTGTTGAGGTTGGATGTTAAGCCTCGGTCTTATCTCACTTGGATCTTTTGAGGTGTTGACCACAAATATGGCATCTTCTGTGGCTCCTTCGGTAACATCAATGCTATCGAGGAGAGTTACATCAACCACACTTACAACGTGGGGCTTAAGGACTGGACAGTGCATTCTGATCTCCTTAGAACTTATTCTGTTGAAAGCCCTAAGGGGTGCACCTGCCCGCTCAGGGCCATACTCAGGGAAAGCCTGGACATACCTGCCGCTGCTTAAACAGGTATCTGCCAGAACCTTAGCCGCAGTGACAGTCCCCTGCCCCCCCCTTCCATGCCATCTAATCTCTACTGCTTCAGCCATATCCTTCCTCCTGTTCTTAGCCTTGGTAAAGCCAAAAATCTAAGTTTAATTGATAATTATCTCCCTTCTTCCTTCAAAGGCCGTAGTTAAAGTAGCTCCATCAGTGGACTCCAAGTCTCCTCCTACAGGGATACCACGGGCTAGCCGAGTCAGCCTGATACCCCGTGGCTTAAGGAACTTAGTAATATACAGTGAGGTTGTCTCACCTTCGGTATTCGGGTTTGTAGCAATGAGGACCTCCTTTATCTCCTCCCCATTGAGACGGGCAAGGAGTCCATCCATCTTCAGATCGTCAGGTCCAATTCCCTCCAAAGGAGAGATGGCGCCTAAAAGGACATGATAGACTCCTTTAAATCCGCCAGATCTCTCTATGGCAAGAAGATCTTGTGGTTCCTCAACGACACAGATGATTGATCTATCCCGTCTTTCGTCCCGACAGATTCCGCAGATCTCATCCTCAGTAATGTTGTTGCAAGTCCTACAGAATCGCACCCGCCCCCTAGCTTCAATAATGGCCCTTGATAGCTGCTCAGCCTGCTCTTGGGGTGCCATCAATATATGGAAGGCTAGACGCTGAGCCGTCCTAGGTCCAATAGAGGGCAACTTAGAAAATAGTTCGATGAGCCTGGTCAACGTTGGTGGAAGATACATCTCTTTTCCTTTTTCTATCTATTTGAAGAAATATTCAGCCGTCAGACTATTCCTGGAATATTGAGCCCGCCAGTGACACCTGAAATCTCTTCAGTGACCATCAACTGAACCTTTCTCATGGCTTCATTTGTTGCAGCGATGATCAGGTCTTCGAGGATCTCAACCTCCTCTGGATTGACCACTTCTTTATCAATTTTGATTCCCAGAACTTCCCGGCATCCATTGACAGTAACCTCAACCATTCCTCCCCCAGAAGAGGCAGTAACCTTCTTCTTTTCAAGCTCCTCCTGTATCTTAGTTACCAGAGACTCCATCTGTTTGGCCTGTTTCAAAAGATTACCAAAACCCTTGACCATTCTAGAAGTTACCTCCTTAAAAATACCTTCTTGTTACTATCCAGTCTCTGCTGTTCGATCTCTAAATATTTTTCCTTCAAAGATCTCAAGGGCCTTCTTAACCATAGGTTCCATCTCAAGGAGGGTATCGAGATCATCCTCTCTTTCGGGATGAGGAACCTTCATAGGGCCACCTTCTTCTTGTTTAAGTAAGATTGTCTTTATCTTGAGATCCTGGCCTAAAATCCCCTTCATCTCCTTCCTAATCAACTCCTGGGCCTTCTCGCAACTCTCCCGTTGGAAGATTGAATCTTGCTTGAAACCAATAAAGACTGCTCCATTCTCAACTTCCATCAATTCTCCCTGCTCCAAGCAAGAGCCCAAAGAAGGTTTTCTCTTCTTGATCTCTCTGATAATCTTGGGCCAGGCTGATCTTACCTCCTCTATATCCAGTTGGGGGATGATCTCCAAATGATGGAACTCTGGGGAGGAGGGTGAGGGCATAACCTCTCCTTTGAGTCTCGATTCAAGCGCCATTATCTCTTTATAGATCTCTTCGAGTTGGGGGGACTCTCTCCTCTTAGAGAGTCTAATAAGACTAATCTCCAGTAAGAGTCTTGGGTAAGATGACTGCTTCATCTCTTGACTGAGTTTGACCAACTCTTCTATAATCCCTATTATCTCAGATGGACCGAATCCTTCTCCTTCTCTCTTTAAATCATCAATCTCCTCTTTAGATAGATCCACCAAGGACTCTGTCTCTTTGCCAAGGGAGGTGACCATAAAAAGATCCCTGAAGAATCCTACCAGACTGGAGACAAGCTGGAAGAGGTCCCCGCCCTGATCAACAAACTCCTCGACTAGCTTAAGTGCTCCTCGTGCATCTTGCTGAGCAATGATTCGGGTAAACCCTTTAAGTCTCTCCTGCTTGACTATCCCCAGAACCTCAAAGGCCTCTTCTGTCGTTATCTTCCCTTCGCCACTATAAGCAATGAGTTGATCGAGCATACCTTGGCTGTCTCGGAGGCTGCCCTCGCTTGAGCGAGCAATAAGGGAGAGCACTCCTTTCTCTACTTCGATCCCCTCCTGTTCTATCAACTTAACTAAGGCTTCTGTAATCACCGAGGGAGGAATTCGTCTAAAACTGAACCGCTGGGTTCTTGAGAGAATAGTGGGTGGGATTCGATGAGGGTCTGTGGTGGCGAAGATGAAGATAATATGAGCGGGTGGTTCTTCTAAGGTTTTCAAGAGAGCATTGAAGGCTGGCTCGGTCAACATATGAACCTCATCGATGATATAGATCTTATGCCTTGAATTTGCAGGGAGAAACTTAACCTTCTCTCGAAGGTCACGGATTTCATCAAT
>DNCN01000001.1 GCA_003485015.1 bacterium | reverse complement strand
TGCTTTGGCCTCAGATGGAGTACCTCCAGGAAAGATAGATCTTACAGCTGAATCAACCGGCCACAGAGAAATCACCCTTACTTGGATTGCACCTAGTGAGAATGGATCTGAAGAACCTGAAGGTAGAGCTACAAAGTATATCATCAAATACAGTCAAACTAGGATTACTCCTGAGAATTGGGAGGAAATCCCTGACTCAATCTCAAAAGAACCTTCTGATCCAGGAACTACTGAGACCTTAGTAATAAAGGATCTTATTCCTCAAAAGACCTATTATTTTGCAATCATTACTGAAGACGAAGTTCCTAACAGATCTGAACTTTCCAATGTCGCTGAAGTTGGAGTCTTAGATAAGATGCCACCTGCAAAGATCAAGCTTACAGCAAAGACCGGAGAAAGAGCAAGTACAGTTACACTCTCTTGGATTGCACCGGGTGATGATGGTATGGAAGGAAAAGCAAGCTACTACATAGTTAAGTACCGCCAAGACGGACCTGTAACTGAAGCTAACTGGGCTGACTCGATTGAGTTTACACCTGCCCGAATAGAATGGGAACCTAAGGAAGCAGAACAAGAAGAGAAATACGATGTTACGGGTTTATGGTCTGGAGAGAAATATTACTTTGCTATTAAAGCAGTCGATGATGTAGGAAATGAATCTGAGATTTCTAATTCTCCTTGGGCAGTTGCTGGTGAGGACAAAACCAAGCCTTCAAGAATTTATCCTTTAAAAGCCAAACAAGGTAAAGATCCATTCACAATTGTCTTGTGGTGGCTTGCACCTTATGATGACTACGATGATGAGAAGAGTGGCCCAGTTGAAGAATATATTTTAAAATATACCGAGCAAGATATGTCTGAAGAAGAGTGGGAGGCTAATTGGGATAAGCTCAAGACAATAGAAGAAAAAGATATTATTGAAGGAAATCTTACTCCCAAAGAACCCAAGACATTACAGGAGATAACTGTTTCTGGTTTCAGTTTAGATAAACATCATTATTTCGCTATCAAATCCAAAGACGAAGCAGGCAATCTCTCAGCTGTTTCTAATCCAGCTTGGGTAGATTTAAAGGATCTTGTTCCTCCCGGAAAAGTAGATGATCTATTTGCCAAACTCATCAAAGATGAATACGGTGCAAGTACTATAGTTGAACTTAAATGGACTCCTCCTTATGATGATGCTTACCAAAAAGGCTCAGGACCTGCTTCTCACTATATTATCCGTTATAGTACTACTGACAGTACAGGCAAAGATTGGGAAGATGAAAAGATTTGGATTGATCTTAAAGATTTACCTATTCCCCTTGATCCAGATAAATTACTTCCTGGACAGAAGCAGACTCATCTGGTAAAAGGTTTACCCGCAGGTAAGTATTATTTTGCCTTAAAGTCTGTAGATAACCAAGGAAATATCTCTGAACTTTCTAATATTACAGGTAAGATAGAGATTCCTGAGGCTGGGGGACCAGATATTTCTGGACTCAGAGCCTATGAATATAAAGATGAAAAAAAACCTATTAGAAAAGAACAGTGGCAGAAGGATAATGATCCTTACTTTGTATGGGATCAACCACCCATCGATCCATCTAAATTTGAAGGTTATTCTTATAGCTTAGATACTCTACCTCCAGATACACCTAATATTCTTTCTTTCAATGAAAACTATTATCAATATTCTGACGACAGCATTCCTGATGGAAAACACACCTTCTATGTCAAGGCAAAGTTTGCTGGTGTCTGGGGAAAGCCTGCAAGTTTTGAGATCTGGGTAGATGCAAAGCGACCTCGGGTAATAAAGGTATCACCAGCTGAAGGAGGCGCAACCAATGACTCTACTCCTTTGATTGAGGCCTGGTTAAGTGATGAGGGTTCGGGAATAAAATCTTCTACCATTGAACTGGATGTTTCCCAGCATTCTCCAGTTTCCTTTCATTGGGATGGGCCACCAGAGAACCGGGTCTATTATAAGGTACTTTCTCCTTTGGAAGATGGGGATATAAAGGTAAGTCTTTTCTTCGAAGATCGAGTAGGAAATAAAGATACTACTCCTTTTGTTTGGAGCTTTATGATCGATACAAAGCCACCCACAGGCTCAATAAAAATCAATGGAGATGCTAGTCAGACTGATTCTTCCAGAGTCCTCTTGCATTTAAAAGCAGAGGATGATGAAGGTTCAGGAGTAAAAGAGATGATTATCTCTAATGAAGATCCAAAATTTGGAGGTAGTTTATGGCAGGACTATCAAGAAGAAATCTTTTGGGATCTACCTCCTCAGTTGGGTGAACGCACTGTCTATGTAAAATACAAGGATAGAGCAGGAAATGTATCTGAAGTCAAGAACGATAGCATTAAATTGATCTCAGTTGCTCCTGATACCTATATTATTGAAGCACCTCCATTCCGTACCCGAGAGAAAACAGCTAAATTCAAATACACCGCTTCCCAACAACCTGGCTGTGAATTCAGCTATTCTTTGGATTCTTTAGATAACGGAGCCTGGTCAAAATGGAGTGAAGAGACTTCAGTAGAATTTAAGGATTTAAGTTTAGGTACCTACACTTTCAAGGTAAAAGCAAGAAAAGATACAAAAGAAGATCTTACTCCTGCTATCTGGAGCTGGGAGATTACAGAGAAAGGTTCTTTAGGTATACCTTCCAAGAGACCAATAAAATACTACACCTATGAGCTGGAAGAATAACACTTCTCTATTTAGCTT
>DNCN01000056.1 GCA_003485015.1 bacterium | reverse complement strand
TGCCAGCCTTGCGGTAGAGAGATGACATATCCATTTCTGGGAATGGGCGCATCTTTAGAATAGATCCTAATTATCTTCCCTTCGATCACAATCAGCTCCAAACCAGCATCATCCCTTCCGGTCTTTGGGCCGTAGTGAGGGGTGTAAAGGATTATCTCCTGAGGGGCTGCCTTTCGGTTAATCCCATCAAGATCTATGATCCTTTCATTCAACTTAAAGAGTACTTTCCCCTTAAAGTCTACATTTCCAAAGACTATCTCTCCATCTTTCGTAAAAGCAATGGCGCTTCGATCCAATATGGGCTCACTGATCAACTCTCCATCGATGATCAAGAGGCCAAGGGGATCGCCATTGGGGGCAAAGTAACCACCGTTGATCCCTCCCAATGCCCTCAACCTCCTCGCCATAGAACTTGTCTCTTCGAGTCCAGGGATCTTATCTCTGGCAAGGACAGGGGTGATCAAAAGATCAGGGTCATTCAGATCAAGACCAAGCAGACTTATCCTTACTTTGGCTTCTCCCTGCGAAAGGAGGATCTCTCTGTATTCTAGCCTCCTATCTCTCTCCCTCTCCAATTCGATCACTACCTCTTTGGTTGAGTGGAGGGTATAGACCTTTGTCTTTACCCCTTGGGCTAGATTCATAATTATTCGTAAGGTGCTCTCACTTGGGACGAATCTCAATTCCTTAAGGAATCTTTTCTCTACGAGTGAGGCAGTGTCTAAGAAAGATATTTCACAAGTTCCAGAGATGGCATGAGTAAATTTGACTACAGCGAGATTGCGGGAAGGGAATTGGTAGAATTCATATGGTGGGAGAGAAGAAAAACCTACTTTGAAGTATAATAGATTCCCTTCTTTTGCTTTCGTAAGTGATATGAGTGTTAAGGGGGGCTCAGTTCCTGCATAGGAAATTCCCCCATAAAAGAGAAGGAGGAGAGTGAGTAATATTCGGACTCGTTCCATTCTTAGGTCATTTTAATCGACCCAAGAGTGATTTGTCAAGAATAAAAATATAAGGAGTTGTCTGTAAAATGCAGATTGTGGAATTTCACACACTTTTGCGGTGCACTGATTATTACTTTACTCCCCCATAAAGTCTCTCCTCAATGAAAAGCTTAATAATTTCAGGATCAAGATGGCCTATTTCTGCCTCTTTTTGCAGGATATTCAGGGCCTTATCGATAGGAA
The DNA here is from genome assembly GCA_003485015.1 of bacterium. GTDB lineage: Bacteria > UBA9089 > UBA9089 > UBA9089 > UBA9089 > UBA9089. The sequence goes on along the minus strand of DNCN01000056.1, from coordinate 11,490 downwards.
CGGCCTTCTTGTAAGGCCTGTCGGCTGCGGTAAGGGCGTCGAAGATGTCAGCCACAGCTAAGATTCTTGCCTGGAGTGGAATATCACCCTCCTTAAGTCCTTTTGGATAGCCTTCTCCATTCAGCATCTCATGGTGGCATCCCGCATAGAAAGGGATATGGGCCAGGTTCCTGGGAAAGGGGATTTTGGAAAGGATTCCCACCCCATAGTTGATATGGGATTGGATCTCCTTTCTCTCTTCTTCGGTCAAATTTCCCTTTCTAACCGATAGGTTCTCGTATTCAAAGAGAGAGATATATCCTCTCTTTAGGAGCTCATCGAGCCTCTCTATATCCTCATCACCCATAAATCCTGAGGTATTCACCCGTTTTATAAAGTCGAGCTCTTCATCGAGTTCCCTTGTTATCTGCTCTGCTTGAGCGTTTAATTGGTTAAACTGCTCTTCGTCATGGACCCCATCGAGCAAAAGTTCATTCTTTCTAGTTAAGGCTTGATTCGCTATTCCTTTCTTTAGAGAATCAAATCTATTGTTCACCGCTTCCATCCATCCCTTAGAAAGCTTATCGCTTTTCTCCAAGACCCACTCTCGAACCCCGATCTTGCCAATATCATGGAGCCAGGCACTAAATTCTAACTCCTCAAGTTCTTCTTCATTGAAATGTGTCCTGGCGAAGGGTCCTTTCTCTTGGACATTGATTGCCTGGGCCATCCTGAGGGCATATTGGCAGACTCGTCGGGAATGACCTGCCGTGTGGGGGCTTCGGGCATCAATGGCCGAGGCAGAATATTCGACCAGACTCCGAAAAAGACTCTTTATCTGGTAGATCAATTTGGTATTTTGGATAGCCACCGCGGCCTGGGAGGCCAGAGACGAGACCAACTCTTTATTCTCTCCGGTAAAAGCAATAGTCTTACCCCTTTGGTCAAGGGCATTTATAAGCTGCAGGACACCGATGATTTCATTTTCATGGTTCTTCATGGGGATGGCCAGTATCGATCTTGTCCGATAGCCCATCTTCTTATCGAAGCTTTGGTCGAAGCGGTAGTCTTTTGATTCTGGGATTCGATGGGCATCTTTGATATTAAGGGGTCTGCCTGTGGCTGCTACATAACCGGCAATACTCTCTTTAGATATCTTTACATAGAAGGATCTGAAGGGCTCCTTGTGCCCTTTTCTGGATAGAGTATCATTCTGGGCAATGACAAATTTTAGCCGGTTACCCTCCTTGAGATAGAGACTTCCGGCATCGGCTTGGGTGAAGTGCCTTGCTTCACAAAGGATCATCTCGAGCAAGGTATCTAAATTATGTTCACTAGATAGGGACATGCCGATACGGTTTAGCTTATTCAGTTGTTCTTTTAACTCAAAGTATTTGGATTTAAAGTCTGGTCTGCTCTTCTTCATACTAAGTACCTGATAATTAAAGCGGTGGCACTGAAAATCGAAGGCCCAGCAAGCAGGTTAAAGAGAGCAAGCTTTGCTTCCCTTCCAAGGAGATGCCACCTTAAGAGCAAGACAACAAAGATCCTGTCTATTTGAAGGGGAGAGTTGGCAATGAAGTGGGCCAGAACCAGGGGAATAGAGAGGGAAAGATTCATTTAAACTGCCTCTGGTCCCAGAATTTTCTCTCCTCTAAATCCCTTCGGTACTCATGTTCTTTGTTGTAGATAGATATCTTTATCGCCGGTACAATCTGATCAATGACAGTCTCAAGCAGAATTTGGTCCTCCCTCTTAAAGGCCATCTTTCTGCAACTATTAAGAATTATAAACCCAATCACATTCCCTTTCTCATCCAGCATAGGTCCAGCTAACAGGGACTGACCGAGATAAGGGCAGGTTTTTTTGTATTCGACCAGTTCTTTTTCCTGATCGAGGTTATTGATTCGGACTATCTCTCTCTTGTGGGCTAGCCATCTTAAGAGGGGTTCATGGGCATCGATTCTCATGCCAATAGCCTTCTTTTGATCATATCCAATGCAAGAGAGAAGATCGTACTCTTCATTGAACCTGTTCCAGAGGAGAAAGAGCCCCCCTTCTGCAATGGGCAGTGTCGAAAGGAGTCTCTTTAAAATGGTTCGGGCTACTTCCTCTATCGTCTGGCCAGATCCGGTCGCCTTGCCGGTTTCGTAAACAGTGATAAAATGGTGATTCATCTGCCGCAGTCTCTCAGAGAGCCTGCTTACAATGACCGACAATAGACTCTTGGCCAAGACACCACCACTTTCAAGGAGTCTTAAAAAATTCTCCTTGCTGAGTCGGAAGAGTGTGGTATCGCTCTGGGCCACGACACTTGCGGAACGGACCTCTTCTTCTTTAAAGAGGCTCATCTCTCCAAAGAAATCTCCTTCTTCTATGACAGCAATGGTCTTCAATCTCTTTTCCTGGTCATCAGTTGTCTGGCAAATAGAAACCTCTCCAGAAGAGATGATATAAAGAGCATCTCCCACACTCCCCTCTGAAAAGACTACCTCCCCCTTTGAAAAGCTCTCTTGTTGGATGACCGCTTCTAACTCCTTGATCTGGTCATCTGCAAATGTTTCTAAGAGCGAAATTTCTCTCAATCTTTTAGGCATCTTTATCCTCCATCAAGTTAAGCCATTATGGATAGCTTTTATCTCTCGCAAAACACGCAAAAAAGATTATAGATCTTTTTAATCTTTGCGGCTGTTACGAGAGTTTTTTCAAATTTTACTAGAATGGCTTTGGCATCTTTCCCAGACCCAGGCTAGCTCCTTTCTCTTGTTCTTTCTCCTTAGAGGCAGCGAAACCCTGTGTTTGAAACTTGAGATTGAGATCATTAGGATTTGTGCTGTTTGCTAACGCCTCCTCCTTGGTTATTACCCCAGAGCTTGCCAGGTCAAACAATGATTGGTTGAAGGATTGTGTGTTGTAAAATGACTTTGATTCCTCAATGGCCTTATCGATTGCCCCGATTCTGTTCTCTTCGATCAACTTCTTGATCATTGGGGTGTTAATCATAATCTCCATGGCCGCCACCCGGCCTGAGCCATCTGCCCGTCTCAGCAACCTCTGTGATATGGTTGCCAAGAGGGTGCTGGCAATCTGCATCCTTATTTGATCTTGCTGGTCAGAGGAGAAGGTATCGATTATCCGGTCAATACTCTGTTTGGCATCAATGGTATGGAGGGTAGAGAGAACTAAATGTCCGGTCTCGGAGGCTGTCATGGCTACAGATATCGTTTCAGCATCGCGCATCTCACCCACCATGATCACGTCTGGGTCCTGTCTTAAGGCCCTCTTTAAGGCCCCAGCAAAGTTAAGGGTATCCAGTCCGATCTCCCTTTGATTGATGAGGCACTTATCATCCTCAAAGACAAATTCTATGGGGTCTTCTATGGTAATAATATGGCCCGCTCGATTCTCGTTGATGAACTGAACCATAGCTGCTAAGGTGGTTGATTTTCCGCTGCCGGTTGGCCCAGTGACAAGAACCAATCCCTGATGTCTTTTGGCCAATTCCTTCAGAACCGGGGAATATCCCATTTCATCTATGGTGGAGACATTCCTGGGAATGGCTCTGAATACTGCCCCTATCTTACCCTTCTGATGAAAGAGATTACCTCGAAAACGGGCCAGAGCCCCCTTGGGCTCATAAGAGAAGTCAAACTCCCGCTCCTCTTCAAATCTCCTCATCTGCTGTATGGTCAGAAGATAGTTGGCCATCTCTTTCATATCCTCATCTATTAAGGTTGGAAATTCGGTTTTGATCATCTCCCCTTTGACCCTTATGATTGGCACCCGTCCGACCTTCAAGTGTAGGTCAGATCCACCTTTATTTATCAAATGATTCAGTAATTCATCAATAAGCATAGCCTTTTCCACCTCCTCTCCATTCTCCTCCAGCACCTATTCCCAAGAAGGTCCTCAATAGATCTGGTTTATTTGCCTTGGCCAGGGCAAGCTCCTGATCGATAACTTGTTTTTTAACAAGTTCTGACAGATGCTTATCCATTGAGATCATCCCGAATTTTGCGCCGGTATCTATGGCCCCATATATCTGATGTGTCTTTCCTTCACGGATTAGATTGGCAATGGCTGGAGAGACAATCATTATCTCTCGGGCGGCAACCCTGCCAGTTCCATCACGTCTGGGAAGTAGTTGTTGACAGATAACTGCCTTGAGACAGACAGAGAGTTGAACCCGAACCTGTGTTTGCTGGAAGGGGGGAAAGATATCGACGATACGATCGACGGTTTGAGGGGCATCAGTCGTATGCAGCGTGGCAAAGACCACATGGCCGGTCTCAGCTAAGGTCATGGCCAATGATATGGTCTCTAAATCCCGCATCTCGCCGACCAGGATGACATCCGGATCTTGCCTGAGAGCATATTTTAGGGCATTCTGGAAGGAGTGGGAATGCATCCCCACCTCACGCTGGTTGACAAGACAACTCTTCATTTTGTATATATATTCTATGGGATCCTCAATGGTCAGAATATGTTCCTCTCTCTTTGCATTTATTATATTTATCAGGGAGGCCAGGGTGGTTGATTTTCCGCTTCCGGTTGGCCCGGTGACAAGCACCAATCCCCGGGGCAGGTCGGTAAGTTCTATCACGACTTGGGGCAGGTTTAGATCTTCAGGGGTAGGAATCTCAGATGGTATTACCCTGAGGGCAGCACAGACACCATTCTTGGTGACATAAATATTCACTCTGAATCTGGATAGACTGGGGACATCAAAGGAGCAATCAAGCTCTAAGTTCTCCTCAAATTTCTGCTTCTGCTCCTCATAAAGGATGCTGTAGACCAGGGCCTTTGCCTGTTCTGTGGTCAAAGTCTCAGTATTGGGAATCGGTTGCAGCCTCCCCTTTATCCTGATCATTGGGGGCCTTTCTGGAACAATATGGACATCTGAGGCTCCAAGCTTAACCCCCTCATTCAAGATTCCAAGCATCTCCATCTTCCTTACCTCCTTACCTCCCAAGAGAAATTAACCCTTGAACAAAACGTAATCCACAGATGATACAGAATAAAAATCCCAAAACTCAAATTACAAATTCCGTAATTGCTTAATATCCTGTAGAGAAAGGATAAAACCGATGGGGGAAAAATTGAGGCTCTTTTCCAAAAATAGCGGAAGATATACAGTTCTTTCTTGAGGGAGTAGAATTTTTGAAATAAAAGATAAGTAGTTGCTATTCTAAATTATGGATAATTACAATTGATTATTTATATAGGTTTATATTATTTTAAGGAAGAGCACTCCTAACTTGAATCTACTCGAAGGGCTTACAATTTATTGGAGTTTTTATTTTACATATTTAGCCATCTGGTTGTATATTTGGGCAGCCAGACCCAGCGTGGAGGAGCCTGAAATCAATTCTGAATACTTGTGATCCAGCATCTCTTGGAAGATCTCTTCAGCGTGACCACCATAGAGTGGGTTGTCTTTACGGGGAATGGTTTTGCGCATCTCTTTGATCATCTGATAGGCAAACATTGCCTCTAGGTCTTGGGCTGCCTTCCAAAGCTTCTTCTTTTCCAGTTCTAACCTTTGGGTCTCATTGAAAATTTGGGCAAAGTTGTTGCCTTGAGGCCTTTTTGTAATCCTATTCTCCGTCTCTTTGGAAGCTCCGGATGAGATAGCCAGAGTATTCATACTACCTCCTTACATTAGGACCAGTTCCGCATGGAGGGCACCGGCAGCGTCGATGGCCTGGATGATGGCAATGATATCCCTTGGTGTAGCACCGATGACATTCAGGGCTTTAACCACGTTGTCTACAGTGGCTGTCTCCTGCATTATCACCGTTCGCTCCCCCTTCTCCTCGATCCGTGCCTCTCGACCTGGAATCTTAACCTTTTCAAAGACCTTAAGCGATAGACTCCCATGGGAGACGGCTACCTTAGAGATGGTTGCATCACCTCCGGCGACAATAGTCCCGGTACGTTCGTTGATGATTACTCTTATCTTTCTATCGGGTGTCAAGGTTAGTTCTTCCAAGGAGGCTACAAATCCAATGACATCATCCTTAAACTCCCTAGGGATCTCAACTTTGATCAAAGAAGCATCCATAGCCTTAGAGGTAGCTGGGGTGAATTTGGTGTTAATGACCTTGACTAGACGTGAGATTGTAGTAAAATCCGGTCGGTTAAGGGCCAGGGAGAGGCTCTTCTTATCCTCATCGAGGATGGGTGAAGTGATCTCACGCTCGACAATGGCCCCTTGAGGAATTCTGCCTACAGTTGGGTAATTTCTGAGCCCTCCCATAAGGTTAACATTGGATCCACCTAAACTTACCGTGCCCTGAGCGACAGCATAGACCTGGCTGTTGGCGGCCAAGAGGGGTGTCTGAAGGAGTATCCCTCCCTCTAAGCTATCGGCGTCACCTAAAGAAGAGACTGTGATATCGATCTTGTCTCCAGCCCGGGCAAACGGGGGAAGTTCTGCGGTTACTACCACAGCCGCCACATTCTTCACCTTGAGCTTTGCCCTATCCACGGTTACACCAAGTTTCTCCATCATACTTACTACAGACTGCATGGTAAAGAGGGTCTTATCACTGTCTCCACTTCCATCTAAACCCACAATCAATCCATAGCCGACTAACTGGTTGCTCCGAACCCCAACCACTCGAGCGATATCTTTCACCCTTACCTCTGGTTGGGCAAAACAAGGTGACTGAATGAGTAATGCCATCAAAACAGTAATTAGTATCTTTCTAAACATCTCTCTTCCCTCCCATCTTTAGAAGAAGAAGTTGCTGAGGCCACTCAACAGCTTGGTGATAATGCCTGGCTTCTCCCGATCACTAAAGTTGAAACCACCCCTATATTTAATCTGGGCATTAGCGATATAGATGGATTTTACGGTGTTGTCTGCCTGAATATTTTGGGGTCTAACTACTCCTGTAAGTAGGATCTCTTCATCTTCACCATTGACTCTGATAACCCTTCGTCCTTCTATAGCTAGGTTACCGTCGGGAAGAACATTGACTATCTGGGCGCTTATTGTAGCTATAAGGTTTCCCGATCGGGTAGTCTTTCCTTCGCCTTTGTACTCGGTCTTTCCTGCAGCTCCAAAGGTAGGGATAAAGCTTAACAGGTTTTTGGCAAGTCCAGCCTTTGGACCACCGTCGGCCTTAGCCTCCTTGCCACGCGCTGTACTTGTGGCGTGAGATGCGGTAGCCCACTCATCGATGACAACCGTTACCACATCTCCCACTTTTCTGGCCTTATGATCGCTAAAGAGGTTACTGCCTTCCTGCCAAAGAGAATCTGCCAAGACTTGGAAGGTCAACCCCATAATTAAGGGAACCACAAGACCCAAAACCTTTATCTTCATTTTAGGAATACCTCCTTTCTTACTCACTGATGGCTACTACTAGACGACTATCTTTAACTATAGCCTCGATTGTCCCTTTAGAAGAGAGATTCCTGACCCTAATGCTCTCATCTTTATAGCCATCCTGAAGGGCCTTACCTAAAATAGCAACATGGATATTACCTATCTCACCTCTGATAGTGACTATACTCCCCCGTTTGACTAAAGGGATCTCTTCAACCATCTCAGCCAAAAGGACTGTCCCCTCCTTGATTACCCTCTTAGTCCTCTTTCCAATAATCGACTCTCTATCCAAGAGGGGCTGATGGCGAATGAACCTTGTTACATCAACCATCTCTTCTTTTAAGTCCTCTGGGGTAATGACTTGGCCTCGAGATAAGGTCTTAGTTGTTGTTATTGCCTTTTGGAACCTCTGAATATTAAAACCGGTTTTTACTCGAGCATGATCCTTCCCATCGATGAGGATTCTTGTCTCTATATAAACCGGCCCTCTTAAGGAAGAGGAATCTACTTCGACGATCCTCGTTTCTGCTGAGCCTGTAGGTAGGATCAACTCCTTAGGAGAGAAGGTACACTTGATCTTAAATTGGTCTTTCTCACTTTCCAATTTAGAGAGTAGGAATTGGTGAGCTTGCTCCTTCACCAGTTCAGGTTCTAATCTCTGGAAGGAACGGAGAACTTCAACCCCTTTCGGTCCAAGAACCTCTAAGGTGTTTCCCTCTTTACCAAGGGTAGCGATTCGGGCTTGAATGTAAGTGAGGGTTATTGGCCTACTCTTACCCGGCAGGGGAGAGGTGCCAATCTTCAAATCCTCCAGTTTTTTAAGGAGATCTCCATCAATCCCTTTGAAGGTGGCTAGATCTTTTAAGAAGATCTGATTATGGCCTATCTCAATCTTCTCTTTAAGTTCGACTACACCAGCTGTAACCGTCTCTCCTACAAGGAGAATGATCAGACCGAAGATTGTCGTTATCGATTTCATCAAGAGACCCCTTAACGTTTGAGACCGGTGGCGATCCCTAACATCATGTCAGAGTTTCGAATTGCTGTGGCGTTGAGCTCATACGCTCTCTGGGTGACGATCATGTTGACCATTTCATCAACCACCTGAACGTTACTCATCTCTAAAAACCCTTGGGCCAACTCACCCAGACCCGTTGAACCAGGCTCGCCAGTAAAAGGCTCACCTGAGGCGGCTGTCTGCTTGAGGATATTCTTTCCCATTTCAGCAGATAATCCAGCTGGGTTGATGAATTTGACCAGTTCAATTTTTCCCACTTCAGAGGGGTCGACCTCGCCGGCAATCATGACGTAGACCGATCCCGTCGGCGTGATAGAGATATCGATGGCATCCGAAGGGATGACTATCTCTGGCTGAAGGATGAACCCATCTGAGGTTACTATCTTTCCTTCGGCGTCCATCTTGAAGGTCCCATCTCGGGTATAACCTGTCGAACCGTCTGGTAGTAAAATCTGGAAGAATCCGCCACCTGTAATAGCAATATCAAGTGGGTTGCTTGTCTCATAGAGGGGACCCATCTTGTATATCTTCTGGATGGCGGATGATCTCGTTCCTACACCTACCTGGATACCCGTAGGAACGGTTGTTCCCAAAGCTATTGGGGTGCCAGGGGTTCTGAGTGTCTGGTAAAGCAAATCCTGGAAGTCAACCCGGCTCTTCTTATAGCCTGTAGTCGAAACGTTGGCCAGGTTGTGGGATATGTTATCCATATTGAGCTGCTGGGCGGCCATCCCTGAAGCGCCAGTCCATAAGGAGCGCATCATAGCCCAACTGCAGGATTCACTCCCCAGAAGGATAAGAAGGGTAGATATTAAACTTCCTGCAATCTTCTTCACACTATCACCTCCTACTAATTTTTGGATGTTGAATGAGGAATTTCTGGTCTTTAAATTTGTAATCTCTTTACAATTATCTAGTTCCAACATCATTAATGGCCCTTCCTAAGCACTGGTCATGAGACTGGATAATCTTTTGATTGGCCTCATAAGCCCGCATAGCCTCGATCATTCTTACCATCTCAATGACTGGATTGACATTTGAACCTTCGAGGTAGCCTTGATGTATTCTAAAATCAGAAGCAGGTTCTGCCTCTCCAGAGAGACCGGTGGCTACAAAGAGGCTATCCCCTCGTCTTACGAGACCACCCTTGTTCTTAAAATCAACGATCTTTAGCTGGTCAACCTCTTGGGGAGACTTCCAGCCAGCAGGATCACCTTTGGGATTCTCCAAGATCAGTCCATCTTCGGTAACCGCAAACTCAGGAGCGGTGATCTTGATCGGTCCTTTTTGACCTAGGACAAGACTCCCCTCCAAGGTAGTTATCTGGCTCTCCTTATTAAGGGTGAAAGATCCATTTCTAGTGTAGACCTCACCCTCTTCAGTCTGGATGGCGAAGAATCCACTCCCCTGGATGGCAAGGTCAAGGCGATTACCTGTGGACCGGATGGGACCCCCCTCAAAGATGGTGGTTATTTCATCAACCACTACCCCTGTTCCTAATGGACCCACCTGAGGGTGCTCTTCTAATAATGGTAGTGCTGTAGTTTGGGCAGCAATAAGATCATGAAACCCCTCTTTTGGGGTATCATAGAGCCGATGGATCGAAATCTGGGGAAGACTATGGAAGACAGGGATAATCCTTTTGAAGCTAGTGGTTGTTACATTGGCTAAGTTGTGAGCGATGGCGTCTTGGCTTGCTTCTTGGACGAGCATTCCCAGAGTACCGGTATAAAGCCCTCTATTCATCTTTCTTCCTCCAGATATTAGCCCCTAACCTAGATAACTTCTCCTCTATTCTCTCGTATCCTCTATCTAAGTGGTAGACCCGCAAGACCTCAGTCGTTCCTTCGGCAATTAATCCAGCCAAGACCAAGGCGGCTGAGGCCCGCAGATCTGTAGCCATAACAGATGCCCCAAACAGTCTAGAGGCACCCTTTATTATTGCTGAATTTCCTTCGACTATGATATCTGCTCCCATTCGATTCAATTCGCTAACATGCATAAACCTGTTTTCGAAGATTGTCTCGGTGATGATGCTTGTACCAGGGGTAATGGTTGCTAGAGCCATAAATTGGGCCTGCATATCGGTTGGAAACCCCGGGTGAGGCATGGTTTTTATTTCTATGGGGTGGCGGATTTCTCTTGAAGCGACACAGATGCCATCAGCCTCTTTCTCTATTGATGCTCCCAATTCTTCCAATTTGGTGACAACTGCTCCCAGATGTTCAATGTTGGCCCCTTTGACTAAAATTTCTCCTTGGGTGATGGTCGCCGCCACCATAAACGTGCCTGCCTCTATTCGATCTGGTATAATCTTGTAAGTTCCTCCCCTAAGTTCTTTAACGCCTGTAATCTGGAGTCTATCTCCCCCAGCACCTTCAATTTTGGCACCCATCGTATTTAAGAATGAGATTAAATCAACCACTTCAGGCTCCTTGGCCGCCTCTTCTATTATGGTCTCTCCCTCAGCCAAGGTAGCGGCCATAATCAGATTTAAGGTTGCACCAACACTTGGGAAGTCAAGATAGATCTCATTCCCTTTTAGTCGGGTGGCCTTAGCTTCTATATAGCCTCCCTCTATCCTTATTTCGGTGCCTAATCTTTCTAACCCCTTGAGGTGCAAATCGATAGGTCGAGAGCCAATGGCACATCCACCAGGTAGAGATACCCGCGCTTTGCCAAAGCGACCCAGAAGTGGTCCTAAGACCAAGATGGAGGCCCGCATCTGCTTGACCAGATCATAAGGGGCCTCAAAATTATCTATACCTTCAGGGTGGATAGAAATCTCTTCTTCTGTCTCGCAACTTTTTACCCCAAGAATATCCAGCACCTTAAACATAGTAGTAATATCACAAAGTTGGGGAAGATTTTTCAAATTGACCTTTTCGTTACAGAGGAGAGAGGCAGCCAGGATCGGCAGGGCTGCATTCTTTGCCCCGCTAACCTCAACCTCGCCAGTAAGTCTTGCCCCTCCAGCAATAACAAGTTTGTCCATTTTTGCTACTCTTTTATTTAAATTTTACTATCCTTTTTCTACAATCATTATATTCATCGACAACTAAAATAGAATACTTTAGAAGAATTTTCTAGTTTCTTTGCGCAACCTCTTCTTTTTTTGAGTTGACTATCTCCCCCCTCCCTGAACAAAAACAGACAT
>DNCN01000080.1 GCA_003485015.1 bacterium | reverse complement strand
CTCTCTGGTCCTGGGTGTCCGGTCTGTGTCACCCCCGCAGAGGAGATAGATGCAGCCATTCTCTTATCAAGGGAGCCCGGAGTCATTCTTACTACCTTTGGAGACATGATCAAGGTTCCAGGTTCCCAGAGTTCTCTTGAAATGGCTCGGGTAGATGGTGCAGATGTTCGGGTCGTCTATTCAGCCTTAGATGCCTTAAAGATCGCTGAGACAAATCCTTTAAAGAAGGTAGTCTTTTTTGGCGTGGGGTTTGAAACGACATCGCCGAGTATCGCCTCAGTCATTTCCACAGCTAAAAGGAGAGAAATTAAGAACTTCTGGATCTACTCCTGCCATAAGCTGATACCACCAGCCATGAGGGGACTACTTGAGATGGGTGAGGTCAAGATCGAGGGCTTTATCTGCCCAGGTCATGTCTCAACCATAATTGGATCACTTCCCTATGAATTCATCTCTAAAGATTTTGGTGTCCCTTGTGTCATTTCTGGATTTGAACCTCTGGATATCCTCCAATCGATATATATGCTGATTAGGCAGATCCAGGAAGGGAGGACTGAGGTAGAGATCCAGTATAGACGGTCGGTTAAGCTCGAGGGAAATAAGAAAGCCCTCTCTAAACTCTATGAAATCTTCACCATCGCGGATTCCAAATGGCGGGGGATAGGCCTTGTTCCTTACTCAGGCCTTAAGATAAAAGATGATTACAGGGATTTTGATGCTAGAACCTCTTTTAGTATCGCCTGGCCGGAGGTGAGCGAAGAGAGGGCTGGTTGTATATGCGGTCAGATCTTGCGGGGGATTTCAATACCCCACGATTGCCCACTCTTTGGTAGACGATGTTTACCAGAGGACCCAGTGGGTCCCTGTATGGTTTCATCCGAGGGGGCCTGCGCTACCTATTATAAATACGCAAAATGGAAAGCATAGGAATGGAAAGAAGAATACTTCTTGCTCACGGATCTGGAGGAAAGCTGACCCATTCTTTAATAAAGGATCTCTTCCTAAAAGAGCTCAAGAATCCCATCTTAGAACCACTAGGAGATAGTGCTACCTTTGAGATAGATAGAGGAAGAATGGCCTTTACCACAGATTCCTATGTGGTTGACCCCATATTCTTTCCAGGAGGCGACATTGGGAGGTTGGCTGTTTGTGGAACGGTAAATGACCTGGCTATGAGTGGAGCAAGGCCCCTGTATTTATCAGCCTCTTTTGTTATAGAAGAGGGATTTTTGGAATCTGATCTAAGATCAATACTCCACTCAATGATACAAGCAGCAGACGAAGCTGGAGCAAAGATCGTCTGTGGAGACACAAAGGTTGTGGGAAGAGGTAGTGTGGATAAGATCTTTATCACCACTTCTGGCGTAGGCCTTATCCCAGAGGGGGTAGACATTACACCCCTCAAAATAGAGGTTGGAGATCAAGTAATCGTCAGTGGCTGTATAGGAGATCATGGAATGGCCGTTTTAGGCATGCGGGCCGGTTTTGAGTTTAGCTCAGAGATCATCTCAGACGTAGCACCCCTCAATCACCTTGTCGCTAAGATGTTGGCTGAAGCCAAGGATGGGGTCCATGCCCTGAGGGATCCGACTCGAGGAGGATTAGCCACCACACTGAATGAGTTTGCCCAGGCTTCTAGTCTGGGAATTAAAATATATGAAGATAAGATTCCGGTGCAAGATGAGGTCAGGGGAGCCTGTGAACTACTTGGGCTCGATCCTCTCTATGTAGCTAACGAAGGCAAACTGGTAGCTGTTACCTCTAAGAATTCCACCCAGGTGCTTCTTACCTGCATGAGGAAGAATACCCATGGCCAGAAGGCAGAGATCATTGGCGAGGTAACAAGTGGACCAAGGGGTATAGTCTCTATAACTACTCGGATTGGAGGAACGAGGATAGTAGATATGTTAACTGGTGAGCAGCTTCCGAGAATATGCTAAAAGATAACCTGTCTACAAGTTTTTTAAGACTACCCCCACAGATCTTCTTAAGCCTATAACTCTCTCGCTACCAAAATTCTTTTGAGTCTTGAATTTCCTTAAAATGAAGAAAATGTGGTTTATTCTCATAGCCCTCCTTATAGTCTTTGGAGGTCTTTTGGTGTTAAAGATAACCACCTTTGGCTGGTTTGGTTTCGCTAAGGTAGAGAAACTACAGCCTAAGGATGAGGAATTGATCGAGAGACTGAAGGCCCATGTCATTAAGATCTCTCAAGAGATAGGCGATCGGAGCATATTCAAATATGAAGAATTGACCCAAACAGCTGATTACATTACCAAACAGTTCAAAGACTTGGGCCTTGAGGTTGAATTACAAGAGTATTACATTCCGGGTAGACCGGTAAGGAATATCATTGCTCAAAAAGTGGGCACAAAGAGACCCAAGGAAGTGCTCATTGTCGGCGCACATTATGATACCTGTTTTAATCCTGGTGCAAACGACAATACCAGTGGTCTTGCGGGACTATTAGAATTGGCCAGGTTTGTTGCCTCTAAAGAGTATGCGATGACGATAAAATTCATCGCCTTTGTCAATGAGGAACCTCCGTTTTTTAAAACAGAGAAGATGGGCAGTCTTGTTTATGCACGGAGGGCAAAAGAGATTGGAGAAGATATTAAACTGGCTATTATTCTGGAGACAATTGGTTATTATTCCGACAAAGCCTTTTCTCAAAGATACCCAATATTATTGGGACCCTTTTACCCCAATAGGGCAAACTTTATTGCCGTAATCGGGAATCCTTCCTCTTTTGGATGGACGAGGCGGGCAGTCAAGGCATTCAAGAGGAGTTCGCCCTTACCCATCAGATCTCTTGTTGCCACTGGTTTTATCCCGGGTGTTGATTTTTCAGATCATTGGTCTTTTTGGAAGATGGGTTATTGCGCTCTGATGGTTACCGATACCGCCTTCTATAGATACCCCCATTACCACCAGAGCTCTGACACCTTTGAGAAGTTGGACTATAGATGCATAGCTTTAGTGGTTGAAGGATTGGAAGGGGTCTTATCTGAGCTGGTGAGATAAAGATAAGTCTATCTGACCAAAGAGCATTTAGTCCGAGTCTGTAATTTTGAAAAAGACCTTCAGTAACTACTGTAGGGGGTTCCCTTAGTATCCAAGCCAGTGGAGTTGATCCAGATCCTACCCCAATTCTCGTCATTGACACTTCGATACAACCATCCACCGACTGCACCATTTGGCCCGACATTTGCTACATCATCAATCTCACAAACGCTGCTTTTGCAATTTGGATGGTCTTTTCGAAGATTACAATAGGGAAGTTCACCTTCCGGTAAGTAGGCCGAGAAGGGGAACAGGACTATTATTCCACCATATGCCCCGTCAGCACCAGGCCAGGCTGGATCGATCCGGCATGGATAGAAGCCATCGTGGTCACCATAATAGACCACCAAGGCAGTCCGAATAGCTCCGAGACACCCTTTGATTGTTCCCTCCCGGGCTTTATCAGTCAGACCCATATAAAGAAGGATTGTAACGCTGCTTAGAATACCAATGATGGCAATGACAATCATTAGCTCGATCAGGGTAAAGCCTCTTTCTCTACGTGTCCGATTTTTGGTATCCATTATTTGGACAATTGAATCTCTGAAATTTAGCTAAGAGTTACTATTATAGATTCAGACCTTTAATTCCCAAAATCTTACAAAACTTAGACACTTCAAAATAGTAAAATAACCATAGGAATTACAAGCTCTTTCTTGTATAATTGGGTTTCGCAAAAAACCAAAGAGTAAAGGAGTGATTCCTATCACAATAATTAGTATACAAGAAAGAGGACTAAAAGGCAAGGGAAAAAATCACCTCTTCAAACTTTGGTGGTCTACTTGGAATAAGAAGCATCTCAAAAACACCTTGGTACTGAAAGAGATCTTAAATGATGTAGG
>DNCN01000045.1 GCA_003485015.1 bacterium | reverse complement strand
AGACCACCCCCATCTTTCCCCCCACTTTCCTCGGCCAGTTCATCCATGCCTATCAATATCTCCCTGTAAATATCGAAAAGAGAAGAACCTAAGGTGCTCAGCAGGCAGTCACCAGAGACAATATGGGCTATCTCATGGCCGATGACAGAAGTGAGTTGGCGCCTATTGAGCTTAGAAAGGAGCCCCTCAGTTACCCCAATCACAGGCATAGAGTCAAAGTCCATGATCGAGAAGGCATTCACCGAAGTGGAAGGGATGATCATACACCTCACCCCTTTGCCCCCTGTAGCCACCCGAACCTCCTCGACGATATTTTCAAGACGTTTGTGGTAGGTATCCTTGGGGTCTATGGGGTGAGCGTTGAGGATCTTTAATATCTTTGAGGTGGCATCCTTGGTAGAAAGATACCAGTGGAGACATCCGATGGCGAGGGCAAGGACTAAGACAATGAATGTCTCTTTGAGGGTAAGGAAGGGATAGAAGGTTGAGGTGGTATAGTAGAAGAGAAGGTGTTTTACAGAAGACCCGATGAGCCAAGCGCTCAGAAAGTAGAGGCCAATCAGGATGAAGAAGAGCAAAGAGATCTTCCATCTCTTCTCTTCTTCAATCTCGACGTGAGAGAGCGGCATCTAAAACTTGACCTTCACAGGCTCCCTTTGGGAGGACTCCCCTATCTCAAAGAACTCTTCTTTAGTAAAGCCGAAGGAGCTGGCGATGAGATTGGCAGGGATACTCTGGATCTTAGCGTTGTAACGCATCACCTCATCATTATAGAACTGGCGAGCGAAGGCGATCTTATTCTCGGTAGAAGTAAGCTCTTCCTGGAGGGAGAGCATATTCTGATTTGCCTTAAGGTCAGGGTAGTTCTCCACCACGGCAAAGAGGGACCTTAGGGTCTGGGCGAGAAAGTTCTCTGCCTGGGCCTGCTCTCTAATCCCAGAGGCATCTATAGCTTGCTGCCTGGCCTTAATCACATTCTCCAAGGTCTCCCTCTCATGGGCCATATAGCCCTTGGCCACTTCTACAAGGTTGGGGATAAGGTCATACCTTCTCTTAAGTTGAACATCAATCTGGCTCCAGGCATTCTTGATACTGGTCCTTAGTCTAATGAGGAGATTGTAGGTGAGGACAAACCAGAGAAGGACAACGCCGATTAAGATCAGAAGGAATAGAATAAAACCTACCATACTTTCTTTATCACACCCCTTTCTTGATCAAAGGACCTATTTTACACCAATGAATGGAACAGTTTGGGTTGTTACCTGAGGAAGCACCCCATTCCACTTCTCGATCGCTTTCATATTTGCCTCTATCTGGCGCAATTGAATAAGTTGAGGCGTAACATTCTCTTTCTGTAACCTCAGGGCCTCCGCCTCTGCCTTTGCCTGGGTAATCTTCTGATCCGCCTCTATCTTTACTCGTTCAAGATCCCTCTGGGCCTTTAGAGCCATCTGCTCGGCTACCTGTTTTGCCTCGATTGCTTGTGCAAAGGCTTGAGAGAAAGAGAAGTTTACGATTGAGAAATCATCTACCACAATACTGTAAGGCTTGAGACGGGCCTCTAAAAGGCCTTTTATATCATTCTTTACCCTCTCACGCTGGGTGATCAATTCTATGGCTGTATATTTAGCTGTAACTGCCTTAACAACCTCTTGAATAGCTGGATCTATGATCCTCTCCTCATAGTTTTGGCCAATCTGCTGAAATACCTTATTGGCATCTTCCGGAAGGATATGATAGTTCAAGGCGATGGTAGAAGTGGTATCCTGAAGATCCTTGGAGGCGGCTGCTGCATCAACCTGCTTCTTCTTTATCCTTACCTCCATATGAACCACTTTTTGGATGAGTGGTATTCGAAGATGCAGTCCTTCGCCTAATACCTTCTTCTGGACTGCCCCAAAGACGAGCACCACCCCTCTATGCCCTGGGCCAATGATGACGAAAGACTGAGAGAGAACTAAAGCAATTAAAACGATTAGCACCACTCCCCCAGGAATAAGTCCCTCTGAAATCTTCCTCATCTCTTACCTCCCTCTATTAGTCAGTAGTTGGAAAAATAGGGGCTAAAAACGTTGTCCTTTTATCCCTATTTTTCGGTTAGCCGTCAATTATCAATGTATGCCAAAATCTTACCCTTTTTCCCCATCTTTTGTCAATAAAAAAATAACACCACCTGATCAGTTTAAGTCTTTACTGCATCCTAATCTATGGAAAGCTCATTCTTATCAGACTAGATAATATGACAGTAGTCACAGATATCGATCTTGATGAAGTAGGCTGCAGTGCCCACAGTGCCAAATGGGTGCCTCTTCACAGAGCACTCAACCTTAATTTAAAAAGTGTAAAAAAATACTTGACTTTATCCAAAAAGCATGCTATAAATTCAGTGTTATCTTTTTGAAATAAGTAACATCATTTTACACGAAAATCCAAAACACAAATGTCAAGCCGAATTCAAGATCTAACTGTTAACCAAAAATATCCAAAGGGAACTCATCCCTTGTGGAGAGATAGATGAAAGGAGGTAAGATGAATGGGAAGATTTGACGTTCTTCTTGCTGTGCTACTCACTTTATCTTGTCGGGCCTACGCTGATAGCGAGGTTAATGTGGGAGGATTGATCGAGGTAGGCTATGAGAAGATAGGGGAAGAGGTGGGTAATCTGAAGACTGGTGATATTGAATTGGGTTTCAAGGCCAGACTGAACGAGAAGGTTTCGGGAAGGATTGGCTTAAGGTTAGATGGGCTTCCAGAGGCTGAAGCCCTTGATGAGGCAACCATTACCCTGGAGAGATTTAGCGAGTTCCCCTTCTTTGTTACTATGGGGAAGACGGTCATGCCCTTTGGGGTCTTCAACTCTCATCTGATCAGCGATCCCTGGACCAAGGAGAATAAGGTGGTGACCTGGGAGACAAAGGCGGTTGGGCTGGTCGGTGGTTATGCCCATAAGCAGGTAGAGGTTAGCTGTGCGCTCTATGATTCAAGCGACCTTAAAGATCCAGAGGCCTTGGCCGCTCAGATCTCTCTTAAGCCAACAGAGGGGGTCACCTTTGGTGCCTCCTATAAGTCTTACCATGATGTGAAGAATAATGAGGTCCTTGGGTATACCGATCTCTCTGTCATGACTGAGATGGTGTGGAAAAAGATGACCCTAGATGGTGAGTATATTGTGGCAACTAAAAGAGAAGAGAATGCCCCAAAGCCCTCTGCTTACTCAGTAGGGCTGGCCTTTCAGGCAACCGAGTCCTTAGAACTGGCAGTCAGATACGATAAGCTCAACGATGATGATGAAGACAGGATAAGACCTGACTCAAGGATTGGAGCTGGGCTCAATTACACCCTTTTTGAGGCGGTTACCCTGGGTGTAGAATATGGCCACACCAAGAAAGAAGAGGATGGCAAAGGTAAGGATGAGCTCCTTGCCAAGTGGGCCATAAAATTTTAAAGGAAGAGGTAAAGATGAAAAGGGGTGAAAAAGGGATGATTATTGCAATGAGCGTTTTAGCTATACTTTTGTGGCAAGGATGGGCAAACGCTCACTTTGGAATGGTTATTCCATCAGATGATATTGTGGGACAGAAGGATAAGAGAGAGATTACTCTGGAGGTAAAGTTCATCCATCCGATGGAGGGCCATTATATGGAGATGGATAAACCTGAGCAGTTTGGGGTAAGGATTAGTGGCAAGAATGTAACCCTACTTGAAAGACTCAAGGCAAAGAAGGAGAAAGGATTTACCTGCTGGGAGGCTAACTATGAGATTAAGAGACCTGGAGACTATACATTCTATCTTAAGCCTAAACCATATTGGGAGCCAGCAGAGGACTGTTTTATCGTCCACTACACCAAGGTATGCGTGCAGGCTTTAGGTCTTGAAGAAGGTTGGGATGAGGAACTTGGACTGGAGACAGAAATAGTGCCGTTGACCCGACCCTACGGACTCTGGACAGGCAATCTCTTCACCGGCCTGGTCAAGGTCAAAGGAAGACCTGTACCTTATGCAGAAGTAGAGGTTGAATATTACAACAAGGATGGTAAGATAAAACCGCCGGCAGACCCATACATCACACAGGTAATCAAAGCAGATAAAGATGGTGTCTTCTCTTATTGCATGCCAAAGGCCGGCTGGTGGGGTTTTGCCGCCCTGAATGAGGCTTCCTATAAGATTGAGGGGCCTGATGGCAAAGAGAAGTCTGTTGAGATCGGCGCTGTCTACTGGGTAAAAGTGAGGGATATGAGATGAATTTCATCCACAGATTGCCACAGATTATTTTACTCTTCGCTCTTTGCTTCATCCTCTTTGCTTCCCCTGCTTTTGCCCATAAGGTGAATATCTTTGCCTACTTAGAAGGCGATACTCTTTATACAGAAAGTTATTTCTCTGATGGAAGGAAGGTAGAAGGTGGTACAATTGAGGTCTATGACTCCCAAGGGAATAAGTTGTTGGAGGGAAAGACCAATAAGGAAGGGCAATTTAATTTTAAACCACCAAAGAAATCTGCCTTAAAAATAGTCCTTATCGCCTCTATGGGTCACAAAAATTCCTGCACCATTTCCGCAGATGAGTTGTTAGATGCAGGGGACAGGGTACAGGGCACAGGGCACAGGGAAGCATCTGAGATCGGTTTAGAGCCGATCAAGCAGATTATAGAGACCTCTTTGGATGAGAGATTAGTGCCAATTATGAGAGGGCTTAAGAAGATAGAGGAGAAAGGATCCTTTAGGGATCTCTTAGGTGGGATTGGTTATATCTTTGGTATCTTTGGGGTAGTTTTGTATTTTATGACCAAAAGAAAGGATTAAGATGCATATATCAGACGGGGTCCTATCTGCACCTGTTGTGATAGGAGGTTATGTAGCTACCACTGCCCTCGCTGGTGCTAGCCTCTACAAGCTAAAACCTGAGCATATTCCCAGGGTAGCAATAATCACCTCAGCATTCTTTGTTGCCTCACTAATTCATATTCCCCTTAGGCCAACGAGTGTTCACCTTATCTTAAATGGTTTGGTGGGAATGCTCCTTGGGCCGGTTGCCTTCATCTCTATCTTGGTTGGCATTATCTTCCAGGCCCTTCTATTCCAACATGGTGGAATAACCACCATTGGAACAAATGCACTGATGATGGGCCTGCCAGCTATCTTAAGCTGGTGGTTCTTTAGCCTTATCAGGCAGATGAATGTATCTGTGGCTGGATTTGTAGGTGGAGCAAGTGGCATCCTCTTTGGGGTCTTCATCCTGGCCATCCTTCTGGTAACCACGGGAAGTGAATTTATTGGAGTAGTTAGAATAGCTATTCTGGCCCATCTTCCGGTGATGGTCATCGAGGGGCTCATTTGCGGATCTGTGTCCACATTCTTAATGAAGGTAAGACCTGAAATAATAGGATGCAAGATTTGTTAGGATAAATGTAGATAAAGAGTGTGGGGAAGGAGAAGCTTGGAATCTGCGCCCCATAATTATCTAAAGGAATAAAGGATGCATCTTCCAGAGATCGATAGATATGCCTATCTCTCCTCAGTCTTTCATAGATGTGACCCAAGGGTAAAGATTGTCTCTATTGGCGCTTTAATCTTTTGTATTGCTTTATCTTCCGATATCAGGATGGTTTCTTTAGGGTTCCTGGTGGCCTCTTTCTTTATCTTCCTATCCAGGCTTCCACTCTCTTTCATCTTTATCCATTTAAGGTGGGTTTTGGTCTTTGTCCTCTTCTTCTTTCTGATTATGCCCTTAACCCATCATCCGGTTGAAGGATTGAAGTTGGCTCTCCTTATAGGCCTTCGGGCAATATCCTGTGTTCTTCTTATCTTTCCAATGATAGGGACAGACCGGTTTGATCTGACCCTAAAGGCCCTCCAGAGCCTTAGGGTACCCAATAAGCTTGTTCAGTTGTTTATGTTCAGCTATCGTTATATCTTTGTCTTCTTTGACGAAACAAGACGAATGTTTATTGCAGTGAGGGCTAAAGGGCACAATCAGCGACTTAATATTCAAAGTCTAAGGATAGTGGCTCACCTCATTGGTATGCTCCTTATCCGGGCCTACGAGAGGACCAGTAAGATATATTACGCTATGATCTCGAGGGGATATACCGGAAGGATAGAAACCCTTGAGGAGTTTAGAATCAGACCAATGGATGTAGTCATAGGATTTTTGATTGTTGCCTGCGCCATCTTTATAACTATTGGAGGTTGAATGTTATGATAAACCCTGTTAGAAGACCCAAAAAAAGGGATAAGACCCTATCAAACCACGGGACATATTCTAACGGCGTAGATATAAGGGATTTGGAATATACCTATCCTGATGGCACCCGTGCCTTGAATGGTGTTACCCTTGTGGTCAAAAGAGGAGAATCCATTGGCATCATTGGTCCAAACGGGGCGGGAAAGACGACACTGCTCCTCCATCTCAATGGAATTCTCAAAGGCAATGGCGAGGTTGAAATCTGTGGGATGTCGATGAATAACGGTAATCTCTTAAAGATAAGGAGGCGAGTCCAGATTGTCTTTCAGGATCCTGATGACCAGCTCTTTATGCCAAGCGTCTTCGATGATCTTGCCTTTGGGCTTCTCAATATGGGGCATTCAAGAGAGGAGATCGAGTGCTTAGCAAAAAAGGGCCTCCGAGATGTCGGGATGGAAGGGTATGAAGGACGATGCCCTCATCACTTAAGCTTCGGGGAGAAGAAGCGGATTGCCATTGCCACCTGTCTGGCCATGCAGCCAGAGATACTGATCCTTGATGAGCCAAGCATAAGCTTGGATCCAAGGGCAAGAAAGCATCTGATCCAATTCCTCAAATCTCTCAAGAGAACCAAGATAATTGCTACCCATGACTTAGAGATGGTCCTTGAGCTCTGTGATAAGGTTAGCATTATAGATAAGGGAGAGATTATTGCCCAGGGAGAGCCAAAAGAGATTTTAAAAGATAAGGATCTTTTGGAGTCCCATGGGTTAGAGGTCCCTCTCTCTATCCGTCTTCTCAGTTAATCTTAACTTTCGTTTAGGCTTCAATCCAATTTTTCCCACAGATCTCATAGGTAGAAGAGAGTAGTAGGGTGCTCCACTATCTAGATTAAGGGACGTTGTTGAGTTTATTGACTTGTTTAAGTATCTCCTCAACTGTTCCTCCGCTTTCCCTAAATATTTCCTAGGAGATCAATTCTTGCTTGTCTCGGCATAGAATCATTATATCGGGATTTGATATTCTTATCAAGGAGTTAATTAACAAACTCAACAACATCCCCTGGTTTACATGCCATCTC
>DNCN01000044.1 GCA_003485015.1 bacterium | reverse complement strand
CCCCTGGATACCATGTACCTTCCCTATTACATTATATATAATATACATAAAAAAAGTTACAAAACCTTCTTCTCTTGAGTACTTTATGCATCGAGCAATGAGATTAGGCTAAGCAGTCTCTATCGCCAAAGAATGTCTTTGGCAATGGTAGTCTTCTACGAGGAGATGAAGGATATAGAGGTTTTCTTTTGGAGGAAGTTCTCTCCAGTTGGATTAGTGAGGCTTCGTCTTTGAGGAGACAGGTATAACGCTCCGAAAGACTAGAATGACCCCACCTAAGAGGCAGAAGTAGCTGAAAAGGTCCCCCCATTGAGTGTAGAAACTATTGGGTTTTGAGGTGGAGATGCTACCGAGAACAATTCCTGGGGTATTGATGGGAAGGAGTGACTCAGTCCTTCCATAAGGATCAATAATACCTGAAACACCAGTGTTTCCAGCTCTTAAGATATAGATTCTGTTTTCAATTGCACGAAAGATACTGTTCTGGAAGTGTTGATAATGTAAACCCTCAGATTTTGACCAACTATCATTAGTGATATTGACCATAAAGTCTGCCCCTTTCCTGACAAACCTGCGCACCAATCTGCCAAAGATGTCCTCAAAACAGATGAGGACCCCAAATGAGGTTTCATACTCTCTCTTTACCTTAAAGAGTGTTAGGTCTTTTCCAGGTGTAAAGTCTTGAACCATTGGAAGGAGCTTTCTTAAACCAGGGATGAGTCTTTCACCAGGAAGCATCTCCCCAAAGGGGACGAGATGCACTTTGTCGTATCTTTCGAGTATTCTTCCACAAGGAGAGAGTAGGAAGGCGCTGTTGTATCTTCTTCCTTGGTAGTCAAAGTGTGGAGCCCCAATTAAGAGGAGGCTATCCGACTCTTTAGTCAAAGAAGCGAGTTCTCTCGTTAAATCAGGGAGATGTCCCAAGGGGTCTAAGATAATAGTCTCTGTCCAAATGACCAAGGCCGGTTTAAAAGGAAGGGCTTCCTTGGTCAATTCCTCCAATCGTCTCCGAAACTCCTCCCGTTTCTCATACCAGTCCCAGCTCATCTTAATATCGAACGCCCCTTGGATGGCTGCTACCTTGAGGTTCTTTGATGGAAGGGGTTTTGAGAGGACCCATCTGCCATAGGTATAGCATAAAATAAGGGGTAAGAAGTAAAAAGTAAGAAGTAAGAATTTCCTCCGTAAAGAAGAGGAGATGATCAATTCAGAGAGGAGGACGTTGCTTAAGATGATGAGAAAGGAGATACCAAAGACACCAATAAAGGATGCGATTTGAATCAAAGGTAAGTTAAGATACTGGGAGTGTCCTAATAGTCCCCAGGGAAAACCATCAAGGGGAAAGTGAGCTCGAATGAATTCAAGGCCACACCAGAAAAAGGGTATAGAGAGGGGTATGTATTTTGGGAGTCTCTTAGAGACTAGCTCCACTAAGAAGCCAAAGATGGCAGGGTAGAGGCTTAGGGTACCGCTGAGGAGTATCCAGAGGATAGACTTGGTCCAACCTTTGAGTTCATAAAGCTCCATCGAGTTCATCCAGAAGAAGAGTCCACCAAAGAAGATTAGACCAAAGATAAATCCTAAAATGGCTCCCTCAAATGGGCTTTTACCTTTGAGGCCTAAGAGTAAAGGCACAAGGGCCAAAAAGGCCAGATAAAAGAGGTCAAAAGGTGGGTAGGATAGAAATAGGAGTATCCCCGAGAGAACTACTAAAAGATAGGCCATTTTGCTCTTTATTGAGTGGTACAGATTATTAGAGTTAATCAATCAATTGGGTTGATTCTTTCCGAGTTTCTTCGAGATTGCCTCTTTGTATAGTTTGACGTACTCCTCTGCTCGTCTATTCCATGAGAAGTCTTCTCTCATGGCATTGGTCATCAATCTCCTCCACAGAACCTTCTCTTTATAGATAGAGATTGCCCTCTTTATGGCCCCAAGAAACTCTTCTATACAGTACCTACTGAAAACGAATCCATTACCTGTAAGATTCTGTGGGTCAAATTCCAAGATGCTATCCTTAAGACCACCTGTAGCCCGAACCACGGGGATGGTCCCATACCTTAGACTGATGAGTTGAGCAAGGCCACAGGGCTCGTATCTTGAGGGCATGAGAAA
Organism: bacterium; assembly: GCA_003485015.1. Classification (GTDB taxonomy): domain Bacteria; phylum UBA9089; class UBA9089; order UBA9089; family UBA9089; genus UBA9089. The sequence continues at coordinate 8,838 of DNCN01000044.1, read as the reverse complement.
GATATCAGATCCAGCGTATATCTTGTGGGCCAAGATATTATCATAACCAAAATTTATGCTCAAGCGTTGGGGATATCTTTTAGCCATTTCGATAAGGAGGTCGTGATATTGCCTTTCTCCTTTGCCCAGAATGACTATTTGAAGAGGCAAGTGCATAAGATCATCCATGGCGCTAACCAAAAGATCAATGCCTTTTTGCCAGATGAGCCTTGAGACCATACCTATCAACGGAAGGCCTCTCTCATCTGTTAATCTTAGTTCATCCAGTAGACAATCCTTGTTTTTCTTCTTCAGCTTGAGGGAATTAAGATCGTATCTTTTAAAGATAAAACTATCTTTAGCTGGAGCCCATTCGCTGTAGTCCAACCCGTTATTGATGCCATAAAGGACCTCTCTCCTTGAACGTAAGGCCCCATCAAGTCCCATACCATATTCTGGAGTCTGAATCTCTTCAAGGTAAGATCGGCTGACTGTATTGATAATATCAGAGTAGATGAGCCCCCCTTTTATGAAACTTATCTTATTGTAGAATTCTAATCCTTCGGTCGTAAACTCATCTTGACTAAGACCAGTAAGATTGAATCTATCCGCAGGGAAGAGACCCTGATAGGCTAGGTTGTGGATGGTAAAGAGGGTGGCACATTGTGAATAGAAGGGATCTTTATGGTAGAGGGTGGTTAGATATACGGGAATAAGACCAGTTTGCCAATCGTGGCAGTGGATTACATCGGGTTGGTAGTCAATGGTCTTTAAAAAGGCAAGGATAGCTTTGGAAAAGAAGATAAAGCGTTCATCGTTATCTTGATGGTCTCCATATGGAGTGCCATACAGTCCCTCGCGGTTAAAGTATCTTTCATTCTCCACAAAGTAGACTAAATTGTTTTGGGTTAAGGTGGCTTTAACAGTAGCCTTCTCTCTCTTTGAGCCAATCTCTACCCATATCTTTTCGACTACTGGGTTAAATCCACTGGGTTTGACCACTTGGTATCTGGGGAGGATGATCCTTACATCATGCCCCAGTCCTGCAAGTGTCTTGGACAAGGCAGCCACTACTTCAGCTAAGCCACCTGTCTTGGCAAATGGAGCTACTTCAGGGGCGGCCATCAATATCTTCAATGTGTTATTCCTAGTCCAAGTATTACTCGCGGATGACCACTTCTAAGACTAAATCTCATTTACGTTTCTTGAGCCACACATGGGGCAGATAAATTCTTCTTCATAATCGAATGAGTCTTCATATTCAATAGAAACTTCACTACTTTCAGGATCAGAGGTATTTTCTATACTCCATGTATAGTCGCAGTTCTCACAGCAGTACCTGTGACTCTTCTTTGAATAGTAACTTAAGTCAGAATCATTCATACTTCTGCCCCTCCTGACTCCTCACGATGTTGGATGTTGTATGATGAAGTATTGGACAGCATGATATGGTATGACAAAAAGATGGCCTGTTGTGTCCCGAAAGAGCAGTTCTACCCCACCAATACCCCTTTCGTACGCTTCAATACGGCCAAGAATCTGGCGGTTCTCGGCCAAAACAATCCTTATCTCTTCTCCTTCATCAATTACCTCACGGAATTTTGTGAGGATTCCCCTCATCTCCTTTCCCCAAATGGCCAGATTGGTAATCTCGTCATAGGATGCCTGGAGACGCCTCTCAACTATCCCAGCAATAGCTGTAAGGAATTTAAAGCCAAGCTCGACTTCATCCCTGCATAGGGCTTTAAACTCATCTCGGGAGAGATAGATGAGTTTAGTTGGTCGTACTGCCTTGATGGTCATATTACAAATTTGGTCCTCATGAATAAGGGCCATCTCACCGAAACAGTCCCGGGCATCAAAGTCAACCACGACCTTCTCTTCACCAGTCTTTACCTCCCTGATCCCTGCCATCAATCCAGATTCGATTATGTATAGACCCTTCTCTGGCTCATCCCTTTTAAGAAGTATCTCTGCTTCGTTACAAAATTCATCTTTAAATAAGGGTCCTATCTTCTCCAGTTCTGGGTAAGTAAAGTCGATAAACAAAGGTACCTTTCTGAGAAAATGGATCTCTTCCAAGTGAACCTCCTCTTAATCACTCTTTGCCGACCTTCTCCTTTAAGACCTTTCCTGGCTTGAAATAGGCTACCCGTTTACTGGCAATAGGGACTGCCTCACCAGTGCGGGGATTTCTACCCATACGAGACTTACGCTGTTTGACCCTAAAGACGCCGAAATCCCGAAGTTCTACCTTGTCTCCCCTGGATAGGGCATTAGCTATCGCCTCTAAGGAGAGCTCAAAAACTGTCTTAATCTGTTTCTGAGTCAGGTGTTCAATCTGGGTTGCCACCTGAATGGTTATGTCCCGTTTAGTCACTTCTATCCTCCTTTTTAATCATCTTCTTCCTCCAATGAGAGAATAAGCCCCTCTTGTTCAGTTAGGTGTGTAACCATCACCCCCTTTCCTTAACTAAAGATCAACTTATTGTGGAATTACATCCACAAATTTCTATCCAGACTCCGATACCCAATGGCTTCAGAGATATGAGTCGGAGCAATATCGTCTCTTTCTTCTAAGTCGGCAATTGTCCGTGCTACCTTTAGGATGCGACTATAAGCTCGAGCAGAAAGCCCCAGTTTATCGATAGCCACCCTCAGGAGTTCAGACGAAGCTGTATCGATCTTACAGTATTCACTGAGCATTTCTTCATTCATCTGGGCATTACAGTAGATAGAGGTTTCTCTAAATCGCTTCCTCTGCACCTGGCGGGCCTTACTGACTCTTTGCCTAATCCCTTCTGAGCCCTCTGTGCCGTTATCCACTTCAGATAGATCTTCATATTTTAGAGGTGGCATTTCGATGTGGATATCGATCCGATCTAAGAGGGGTCCTGAGATCTTGTTGAAGTACTTACGGACCTGGAGAGGAGTGCAGATACATTCTTTGCTTGGATCGGTTAGGTAGCCACAAGGGCAAGGATTCATTGCGCCTACAAGCATAAATTTAGCAGGGAAGGTAAGGGACCCTGTAGCTCGAGAGATAGTGACTACACCATCTTCCAGGGGTTGACGGAGGGCCTCTAAGACATCACGGTGAAATTCAGGCATTTCGTCCAAGAAGAGCACACCATTGTGAGCCAGAGAAACCTCACCTGGTTTAGGGATATTACCTCCTCCAATCAGGCCGGCATCAGAGATGGTGTGGTGTGGAGCACGGAATGGTCTTGTGGCCAAAAGAGATGTGAATGGAGAAAGAGTGCCCACCACAGAGTGGATACGGGTTGTTTCAAGGGCTTCTTCAAGGCCCAATTCTGGAAGAATAGTACTCAGCCGCTTGGCAAGCATCGTCTTGCCTGAGCCAGGTGGGCCGATCATAAGGATATTGTGTCCACCTGCAGCGGCTACCTCCAAGGCCCGCTTAGGATACTCTTGACCCTTGACATCCTTGAAGTCGATGTCATAGTTTGCATTTTGATTAAACACCTCTTTTGGGTCGATTCGATGGGGGTTGATGGTTGTCTCTCCCTTTAGGAATCCGGCTACCTCATAAAGAGATCTTACTGGATAAACCTCTATCTCCCCAACCACAGCAGCTTCATCTCCACTTTCATATGGGACAATCACTCCTCTTTTGCCTTCTTCCTTAGCCGCTAAGGCCATGGAGAGGGCTCCTTTAATAGGTCTTATGCTTCCATCCAGGGCGAGTTCGCCACCGATAATGAAGCCCTTAAGGTCAGTCTTGGGAATCTGCTCGGTGGCTGCCAATATCCCGAGAGCAATAGGTAGATCGAAGATAGCCCCTTCCTTCTTCAGATCTGCGGGAGCCAAGTTTACGGTTATCCGCTTTGAGGGAAATTCGAATTCCGAGTTCTTGATGGCGGATCTCACCCGTTCCTTACTCTCCTTTACGGCAGCATCAGGTAGACCTACAAGATCAAGACTCGGAAGACCCCGGGTAACATCCACCTCAACCGTAACGGTATTGGCTTCTATGCCTAAGAAGGTACTAGAATAGACACAGGCGATCACTCATGTATTCCTTATCAATATACTAGAATTGCCCATTACCAATTGCCGAGATAGAAGGCATTCTTGATGAGTTCAATGGCCGGCTTCTCATTTCCTTCGTAGACAGCTACCACGTCAAATCGGCAATCTTGATTCTCTTTGCCCTTGGCCTTGAGGTAGATCTGGGCTACTTTACTTATCTGGTGTTGTTTGGATAAATTTACTGCCTCTTCTGCCTGACCAAACACTACAGAACTTCTTGTCTTCACCTCAATAAAGACAATAGTCCCTTTCTCCTGAGCGATGATGTCTATCTCGCCCAGGGGAGTGCGGAAATTCTGCGCTAAGATTGTATATCCTCTTTTCTGGAGATAATCTGCTGCCCGTTTTTCGCCCCTCTTGCCGAGCTTACAGCGATTCATAGCCAAATCTCTTATTGGCCTCATAGATGAAGGTGATGATTTGGGTGATGAGAGGATAGAGTTCATCAGGTACCCTTGATCCCACATCAAGGGCTGAAAGGGCTTCTAAAAGATCTGGATCTTCATAGATAGGGATGTCAAGCCTTTTGGCTGCTTGGATGATAGCCTGAGCCATTTCCCCTCTCCCCTTAGCCAGGATCTGGGGGAAGGAGTCACGGTTCTTCACAGCTACAGCTTCCTCTGTAGCCAAAGACTCCTCTTCACCTCTTCCTTCCTTTACTTCCGATAAGGGAGGGGTAATAATCTCATCCATTAAGCCCATTGCTACACCCTTAGATCGATCCTTCCCAGACTCTTTAGGTCGATCTCTTCCCTCGGCCAAGACTCGTCTTCGCGCTTTACCAAGGTAGTGAGTTGATTGATTTTATAATCAAGAGCCAAGAGAGTCTCTTTAAGAGAAGGGATCTCTCTATTCAAAAACATCCTCTTATATTCATCCTCCAGCCTAAACTCAAGGCTACCCACATCTTTCCAGAAACCCACCCTTACCTCAACCACCCCCAATTTAGAGGTCTCGAGGATGAGGGAGAACTGGAGATGGTCCATATCGACCTTGTCTTCCTTACCCTTCTTCTGGTAGTATACCTTGAGTTCCACCATCTGGGGTAGGGCTTCACCAGAATGGATGGGGAGCTGAAGGTAGAGGTAGGCATCCTCTCCCTCTTGGGAACTGGTCAGTTGGAATGAGAGGATGTGCTTGAGGACCCTTTGAACTGCTTCTTGTAGCCTTATCTTATCTGGACTTAGATCCTCTTTGCCCATCCTTTTGAGGATATTCAAGAGCCTTAAGAGTTCTATCTTTAGACTCTTCCCTCTGGGCAGTCGATCTCTTAGGTCTTCGTGGCCTCCTCTTCCATCCAGATCAAACCCACCAGCTAAGTTGTATTCATACCCGATTCCTAAGGATCTAATAAAATTCCTTATCTGTTCATCCGCCCTTTCTTCATTCAGCCTGATGGGGAGCTCTTCGATTAAACTTAATAGCCTCTCCTTTCCTTCAAACTCAGTCTTCAAAAGAGCCTCTTGAAGTTGGGTTAAGGCTCTTCCCATGTTTAGCCTCTCAAAGAGATGAAGTTTGATTAGTTCCACATTGGTGGGGGAGGGCTTTAGGTTATGGGCCTTCATAAAGAGAAGGGTAGTAATATTCTCATCGGTATTCCCCTCTAAGAAGGAGAGATGTCTTTCGATTTCATCGATCATCTCTTTTGTTACAGCTAAATTATGTTTAATGAGATGCTTGATGATTTGGACCCTTTCTTGTGTTGGGGCCCTTCCGAAGTGTTGGATGACCTCCATGATATCCTCATCCGTAAGTCCAGGGGGGTGTCCTGGAGGAAGGATCTTGACCAGGACCTTTGGCTCCTTCTCCTTTACTTGGGCATAAAATACATCTCCTTTATTGAAGAGCAGAGGAGTTTCGGCGATGAGATTAAAGCCTTTAAAGGCAACTAAGACCTTATTCTCAGGGAATACTTCTATTATCCGCCCTCGCAAGACCTCTCCGATATTGATCGTCCCCCTGAAGCCATCTACGGTCTTTGTAGAGGCAACTAAGCTTACTTCTCGGCCGCTTATTGATTTAATACCCACGTTATTGGCCTACCTTCTGTAAATTAATTGCCAGTTTACGAATTGGACTGAAGGATTTTCTGTGAATCTCACAGATTCCGTATTGGGCTATAGCCTGGCAGTGATCTCGAGTTGGGTATCCTTTGTGCCGAGCAAAGCCGTATCCAGGAAATTTGTGATCGTACTCCTCCATTATCCGGTCGCGGGTTACCTTGGCTAAGATTGAGGCGGCAGCGATAGATTGAGAAAGACGATCTCCATCTTTGATACCGATCTGTTTGATGGTACAATCAGGAATTGTAAAACCGTCAACCAGGATGAAGTCTGGCCCAGGATTCAATTTATGGATGGCCTTCCTCATAGCCAGATGGGTGGCGATGAGGATATTGAGTTGGTCGATTACAGTATGATCAGTGGTTCCTATACTCCAATCGATAGCCTCTCTGGTGATGACTTCAAAGAGTTTTTCTCTTCTTTGAGGCGAAAGCCTCTTTGAGTCTTCAATCCCCTCAATGATAACCCCTTCGGGGAAGATGACTGCAGCAGCCACCACTGGACCAGCAAGAGGGCCCCTTCCAGCTTCATCCACTCCTGCAATCATCTGGTAGCCGGAGCGATAGGCCATCTCTTCGTGGTAAAGCCATTTCCTCGAAGAATCATTCTTCACCAATAGCTTTAGCCTACTATGTTGTTTTTTTGGCCACCTTCTGTTTGACTTTGACCGTGGCCTTACCTGAACGGTTGCGAAGGTAATATAACTTTGCCCTTCTAACCTTCCCTTCAGAGACCACCGCAATCTTTTCTATATTGGGAGAATGGAGGGGAAATGTGTGTTCAACCCCTACTTCGTGCGATAACCGTCTGATAGTGAAGGTGGCCGATGATCCTGAACCTCTCTTTTTGATGACTACTCCTTCGAGTGTCTGACGCCTGGCCTTCTTCTCTTCGACTATCTTGATGGTGACCTTGATAGTGTCACCAGGATTGAATTCAGTGGCATTCCTCATCTGATCTTTGAGGACCTCGGTTATAACATCTCTTGGCATCGTTCCTCCTCGATCTCTCTTAGTAGTTTCAAATCTTCAATAGAGAGTTTCTCCCTATCTATTAAATTAGGCCTTCTCTCTAAGGTTCGCCTGATTGCTTCTCTTCTCCGCCACTCCCTTATTTTACCGTGGTCTCCAGAGAGGAGGATTGGCGGAACAGCCATTCCCCCGAAGACCTCGGGTCGGGTATACTGGGGGTATTCCAGAAGGCCATCCTGGAATGATTCTGAGCTGATTGAATCGATATTGCCCAAGACACCAGGAAGGAGTCTTGTTATAGTATCAATTAGGGCTAGGGCCGGTATCTCGCCTCCACTCAGAACATAATCACCAATAGATATCTCTATGTCCACAAGAGACTCCCGAATCCTTTCATCAAGACCTTCATAGTGGCCGCAGATGAAGATAAGATGCGGCTCCTTAGCCAGAGAATTGGCTACATTCTGATCGAAAATAATGCCCTGCGGACTCATCAGGATTACCTTACCCCTCGGGAGTGACCTTACAGCCCTGAAGACTGGTTCTACCTTAAGGATCATCCCTGGACCACCACCATAGGGGTAATCATCTACCTGGTGGTGCCGATCAGTAGTGAAGTCTCGAATATTATGGAGTTCGATCCTGAGGGCACCTCTTTCAATTGCCCGTTTGATCAATCCTTCCCTGAGAAATCCTTCAAATGCTCCCGGAAAGAGAGTCAAGATATCGATAACCAATCTTAGACCAACCCCTTTATAAGATGGATGAGCATTCGATTCCTTTTAAGGTCGACCTCTTTAACCACCTCCTTTGTAGCCGGGATGAGGAGGTCTTCCTCAATCACATAGACATCATTAGCACCTGTCTTAAGGATTTCAGTCACCTTGCCCAAGCCCTTTCCCTCATCGGTATATACCTCAAGGCCAATGATCTCATCATGGTAGAAATGATTCTCCTTGAGTTTGGGCCTCGATTCTTTGGGAACGCAGAGTTTTGATCCGATTAACATCCAAGCTTCACTGTAAGGGGTATCTTTGAATTTCAGGATAACCCACAGATCTTTGTAATATCTAACCCGCTCTATCTCTTTTGATTGACATCCCCCTTCTTGACTTACCACTAGGATGTTAGACAATCCTTCAAATCTTTTAGGTATATCCGTCTCTAGAACGACCTTAAGTTCTCCCTTATTCCCCTGAGGTTTGATTATCTTACCAATAACCACTAAGTCCGTTTCTTCCATCTTCAATCAAGGACATCCAAAGCAGCTCGCTTGGAGATCTTGGCCGCTGTAGCAGAGAGGAGAGTCCTGATTGCCTTGACCCTTTTTCCTCCCCGACCGATGATCTTGCCTACATCCGAGGGGGCTACCTTTAGTTGCAGAATTATTCTCTTTTCGCATTCTATCTCTTTAATCTCCACCTCATCAGGGTTATTGACCAGATTTTTGGCAAGATACTCTACTAACTCCTTCATCTATTACCTCCCCAGACCTTGCTGGTATTAAAAGAATCTTCTGTTTGGAATTAGGATTTGATCCACTCTTTGTCTTCTATTCTACTCAAACCTCTTAAAGCTAAGGAAGGGATTTGCCCATAGATACATCAATCGAAAGATTTCTTTGCTGATCTTAAGTAGAATCAAAGGATTCAAGGAGGAATCATTTGATTAGAAGAGGTTTTTTCCTTATTACTGTCCACTCTTTTTAATATTGATGAGTTAATTAGGCTTTATTTTAGAGGTGGTAAACCTGCATTATAATGAAAAGAATT
>DNCN01000048.1 GCA_003485015.1 bacterium | reverse complement strand
AAGATTACAAATTGTTCTTTGACAATTGAATATTTTTTAAAGTTATCCACATTTTTTACTTGACAAATAACGCTACTTTGTTACATTGTGATGCAAGCCCTGAGGAAAATGGTTGAATTTCCAAGATATTCAGCTTTTCTTTTCTGTCCTGATAATAGAAACTCAAAAACCTTGAAAATCCTCACACTTCATTTACAATTTAACAAAGTAGTAATAATAGCTGGTCTAAATCTTTTGGTACCACTTCTTGTAGAAAGATTTAAAGGCTTTACTCTCCTCTTTTATCGTCCTCCACCAAACTGGGTTATCAACATACCATTTAATGGTTGCCTTGAGTCCGTCTTTAAACTTCGTCTTGGCTTTAAACCCAAGGAGTCTTTCTGCCTTAGTAGTTGAGGTAATATGCCTTTGGACATGGCCAGGTCTATCAGTGATGAATTTGATAAGACCCTTATTTTTACCCAGCTCTTTTAGGATTGCCTTGGTAATGGTTAAGACATTAGTATCAACACCGGTTCCTATATTTATCACCTCCCCCTTGACCTGTTTGATATCCTTATGGAAGGCTGCATCTATCGCCTCACAGCAGTCTTCAACATACAACCAATCCCGAGTATTCTTCCCCGCCCCATAGACGGGTAAGGGTTTATCTTCGATGGCATTGGTAATGAAGAGAGGGATGAGCTTCTCTGGATACTGATTAGGACCATAGTTGTTGAATGGCCGGAGGGTAATCATCGGTAGTTCGTAAGTAGCAAAGTAAGCGTAGATTAATCTATCTGCAGCAGCTTTACATGCTGCATAGGGGCTCATCGGTTTTAAGGCATGATTTTCGGTCATAGGTACCTTCTCTGCTGAGCCGTACACCTCCGAAGTAGAGATATGGATAAAGCGCTCGAGATTCACCGACCTTGCTACCTCAAGCATCACTTGGGTCCCTTTGACATCAGTAGCAATAAAGGGATCAGAATTATCGATCGATCGATCTACATGGGTTTCCGCCGCAAAATGAACAACCACATCTGATTCTTCCATCAGATCAAGGATCTCATCCCGATCGCATATATTCCCCCGTCTAAAATTGAACTGGGGATTACTCCAAACCACCTCATCAAAATTGTCTAGATTTCCAGCATAGGTGAGGGCATCAAAGACCGTCACCTTGTAATCTGGGTATTTCTTGAGTAAGTACTTGGTAAAATGTGAGCCGATAAAACCAGCTCCCCCGGTCACTAAAACCCTCTTCAAATTCTTTCTCTCCTTTCAATTCACAATCCAAACTTGGTGGCCCACGATCTACATTAGATTAACCCCACTTGACTTGAATCTCCAAGCATAAACCTGTATGCCTTGGGGAGCAGATCTGACCTTGTAACATTGACATTCTTTCCGATGAGACTATCTTCAATCCTTGCGCCAATACCACGTATAATACTCTCTTCAAGGATGATCGAGTGTTCAATCTCAGAATCCTCAACAGTAACATGGTGATAGATGGAAGTAAAGGGACCGATGTAAGAATTGACGATCCTTGTTTCGGTTCCAATAACTACTGGTCCTCTTAAGGTGGAGTTGATGATCCGGACCCCCTTTTCAATCACCACCTTGCCGTAGATCTTAGAAGTTCCATCCACTTCGCCCAATATCTTCGATTTCAGGGTGTCTAGGATTATTCGATTGGCCTCAAGCATATCTTCTAATCTTCCGGTATCCTTCCACCAACCAGTAATGATGTGGGGATGAACCTTAAAATTATGGTCAATCAGGTACTGGATGGCATCGGTTATCTCCAACTCTTCCCGCCAGGAAGGGCTGATAGAATTCACCGCAGGAAAGATACTCTTATCGAAGATATAGACACCTACTAAGGCCAGATTGCTCGGCGGATCCTTTGGTTTTTCAATAAGTCTTATAACCCTTCCTCTCCGAAGTTCAGCCACACCAAAACGCTGGGGCTCTTTAACCTCGGCTAAAAGAATGAGTGAATTCGGCTTCTTTACTTTGAATTCCTTAACGAATGAACGGATACCATCTTTAATCAGATTATCACCCAGGAACATAACGAAGGGTTCATCCCCTATGTAATCTTGGGCAATCTTGACTGCATGGGCCAGGCCTAAAGGGACCTTCTGTTCGATATAGGTAATCCTTGCCCCCCATTTTGACCCATCCCCACAAGCTTCTTTGATCTCCTCTTTGGTCTGGCCAACGATCATTCCAATATCTTTGATACCACATTCAACAATCGCCTCCAAGCCATAGAAAAGAATAGGCTTATTGGCTACGGGAACAAGTTGTTTAGCATTGGTATGGGTGATAGGCCGAAGCCTTGTCCCCTCCCCTCCAGATAGAATTAGAGCCTTCATCATTTTCTCCAATTAATCATAACTCAATAGATCTCTCTACTCAATAATCTAACAAGCGTAATCTTAGCTTAAATAAATATAAATATATATAATATCACGCTCTCAAGATTCTGTCAATCACAAATAGTACCCCTCGACTATTCACTCTATAACAATATAGCATTAGAGCAAATCTTATTGACATCCCTATTCTTATCTGATAGAATTTTAACTAGTTTAGTAGCCCATTTAATTAAGGAGTCTAAGGTGACCTCAGACGAGCTTAGGGTAAGATTTTTAAGGTACTTCCAAGAAAGAAACCATACTATTAGGCCTTCCACATCGCTTGTGCCTACCGATGATCCTACTCTCCTCTTTACTTCAGCGGGAATGGTACCTTTTAAGTCATACTTCTTAGGCCAGGACAAATCTCTAATTCGGGCAGTGAGTTGCCAGAGGTGCTTTCGAACAAGCGATATCGAAGAGGTGGGAAAGACCAATCGACACCACACCTTCTTTGAGATGCTAGGAAATTTTTCCTTCGGTGACTACTTTAAAGAGGAGGCCATTGCTTGGGCTTGGGAATTTTTAACTAAAGAATTGGCTTTACCAGGGGAGAATTTCTGGATCTCGGTATACAAGGATGATGATGAGGCAGTTCGACTCTGGTCCAAAATCGGTCTCCGACCTGAAAGGATTGTAAGGCTTGGAGAAGAGAGCAATTTTTGGAAAATGGGTGAAATTGGACCTTGTGGCCCATGTTCAGAGATACTCATTGATCAGGGTAAGGATATAGGTTGTGGAAGGTCTGAATGCAGCATAGAATGTTCTTGTGACCGCTTTCTTGAGTTGTGGAATCTGGTCTTTACCCAATTCGACTGCCAGCTGGATGGAGAATTGAAACCCCTCCCTAAACCTAATATCGACACTGGTATGGGTTTAGAGCGTCTGGCTTGCGTCATGCAAGAGAAGAAGAGTAACTTCGAGACGGATCTTTTATTTCCTATCATAGAAAGGATAATCCAGATAACCAGGGTAGAGCACAAAAAGGATGAGAAGAAGGATACGGCTCTGCGGATAATCGCTGATCACATCCGCTCTCTCGTCTTTCTTGCCTATGATCGGGTCTATCCTGAAAATGTTGGACGCGGTTATGTCTGGCGTAGCGTGCTCCGCCGAGCAAGCTGGCAGGGAAGGCACCACTTGAAGATACAAGACCCATTCCTCTACCAGTTGGTCCCGGTAGTAATCAATATCTTCCCTTCGGTAGAAGGACTCCTTCATCAACGAGAGTATATCTCAAAGATCATCCATATGGAGGAAGAACGCTTTATCGAAACCCTTAATCTTGGCGAACCCCTCCTTTGCAATCGAATCAGGTCTTCTGTAAATAAGGGGGAAAAAACCCTTTCGGGAAAGGATATCTTTGAACTCTATGACACCCATGGCTTACCAGTAGAGTTGATCAAAGAGGTGGCAAGAGAAGAGGGTCTGAGCCTTGATGAGGAGGGATTCAGGAGGGAGATGGAGCTCCAGCAGATGCGTTCACGAGCCTTCGGCACCTCTTTTAAGTCTACCGTAGCCTCCTCAGTCCAAATTCCCACTTACCAGACAGAGTTCATCGGTTATGAAGAGTTCACAGCTGAAGCAAAGATTATAGCTATTATCAAAGATGGACTAGAAAAGGAGAAGGCTAAATCGGGTGAAGAGGTAGAGATAATCCTCGATAAGACTCCTTTCTA
>DNCN01000072.1 GCA_003485015.1 bacterium | reverse complement strand
TTACCTTCTTCCTTTAGAGGAGAATGGAGAGCTTCAGTTTTATCCATACGGGAGATCTTCATCTGGATAGTCCCTTCAAGGGGGTCTCCCAGATAAACGAAGAGATAGGTAGAGAGTTAAGTGAGGCAACATTTACTACCTTCCAACGGATAATTGATCTCTGTCTAAAGAAAAGGGTAGACTTCCTTCTGATTACTGGGGATATCTATAATGCTAGCGATAGAAGTCTTCATGCCCAGCTTCGATTCCGAGATGGATTGAGGAGGCTATCCGAAGCAGGAATAAACACTTACATCGTCCATGGCAATCACGACCCTTTAGATGGATGGTCGGCTAACTTGAACTGGCCAGAAGAAGTCCATATCTTCAAGGGAGACTCAGTTCAAAAGGTTGTGGCTAAAAAAGAGGGGATAGAGATTGCCCAAATATACGGTATCAGCTTCCCTAAACAGAAGATAACCGAAAACCTCACCTGCAAATTCCCTAAGATACCCAAAGCAACAAAGGAGCTATTTACCATCGGCATGCTCCATTGTAATTTGGGTACAGACACTGGCCACGAGCCTTACGCCCCCTGTACTCTTCAAGACCTAGCCAGCCGAAACTTCGACTATTGGGCCCTCGGTCATATCCACAATAAGGTAATCATCTCCGATACTCCCCTGATAGTCTACCCAGGCAATCCCCAAGGTCTTCACCCCAAAGAGATAGGTCCCAAGGGATGCTTCCTAATTAAGGTAGACGAAGATAAAAAGACAACGGCCGAATTCGTTGAGATTGATTCAATAAGATGGTCACTTAAGGAGATACCAATCGATCCCCTTTCTACCGAAGAAGACCTCCTCAAAAGTATAGAGAATTGTATTGATGGGATTCGTAAAGATGCCCAAGGTCGGGGCTCAATCTCTCGAATCATTCTATGTGGCAGAAGTGAGCTCCACCCCATCATCAGGCGAAAAGGGGTTTTAGAGGATATCCTCCAGAGGTTGAGGGAGACTGAGGAAGGCCGAAAGGACTTTGTGTGGACTGAAAGTCTTGTTGATAACACCGATCCAGCGATTGAGCGAGAGTTGTTATTAAAACAGAAGGACTTCGTTGGGGACCTTGTAAGGTTCTTTGAGGAACTCTACCAGGATGAAGAGAGAAGGGGTCAAGCTAAAGAGTACCTCGACCCACTATTTACCTCCACCTTTGGAAGAAGATTCCTTGAGTCAATGAATGATACCGAATTTCTTGATCTGCTGAAGAAGACGGAAACATTGTGCTTGGATAGACTTATCGAAGGCAGTTCCGTATGAAGCTCGAAGAGATCTACATTGATGGCTTTGGGATATTCCATAACTATCACCTTAAGGTTCTATCGCCTACCCTCACTATCTTTGCTGGTCCAAATGAGGCAGGAAAATCCACCCTTCTCTCCTTTTTGAAACGAATCTTGTTCGGTTTTCCTGACAAACGCAATAAAGCAAACCCTTATCCACCCTTAGCTGGAGGAAGCCATGGCGGAAGACTCGTGGTTTCAACTGACCGCAATAATGATAGATACATAATCCAACGCTATTCCCGCCAAACCTCTGGAGTAGAAGTGATTATGCCCGATGGCATCATAGGTGCCACCTCAGAGCTTATGAATCTTGTCGGAGATGTCAATAGAGATATCTTCGAGAGTGTCTATGCCTTTGGCCTTTCTGAGCTTCAGGATTTTGAAACACTTAACAATGAAGCAGTCAAAGACCGCCTTTACAGTGCTGGAACAGGGCTGGGCAATATCTCCCTTTCAGAAATCCGCAAAGATCTGGAGAGAGAGGCAGGTGAACTATTTAAGCCTGGTGGAGCCAAACCTCAAATCAACAGTCTCTTTAAAGATCTCAGTGAGATCAACACCCGGCTTAAAGAGATCGAGAATAATACCCAGAAATACGATAACCTGCACCAAGATTTGAAAGAGGTGATCACCAAGATAAAAAGCACCGAAGAACGACGCGATGAGATAAGGGCCAGGCTCTATCACACTAAGAGTCTCATCAGAATTTGGGATGACTTTCGAAAGATGGAGGAGGCAAAAAGCCATCTTCAAAAGATTCCGATGATCAAGGACTTTCCCGAAGATGGCTTAGAGATGTTAGCCAGGAATAAAGAAAGACTTGAAGAGTTAAATGAGACTATCCCTGAAAAGAAGGAAATTTTAAAAGAGATTAAGGGTCAAAAATCGCTAATAAAAATAGATCAACCTTTACTGGATAACAAAGAAAGAATCCTTGCTCTTCTGAGGGGTGAAGAGAGATTCATCGCAGCAGTAAATGAACTTGAGGTTTTAAGGGAGAAACTAAGGAAAGATCAAGAAAGGCAGAAGGAGGCACTCAACCAGATAGGACCCACCTGGAATGATCAAAGACTTACAAACTTTGATATCTCCCTTCCCACTAAAGAGATGGTTAGAAAGAGACGTGACACCATGAAGGAGATGGAAGAGAGGCTCCAGGATTTTCAGAAAGAAGTTGATCGGGCCGAAGAAGATATTAAAGATATCGAAGGAAAAATAGAAGAGATAGAAGAAAGGCTTAAAGAACTCTCCTGTGAGATGAATAGGGAGGCATTGAAAGAGGCAAGAGAGTCCCTTCGAAACCTGCGATTGAAATACCCCGATCTAAAAGAGAAAGAGGCTCAAATCCAAGGTCTTCCAACTGGCCCATCGAGACCCTTTCTCCGACCAGAACCTATCGCAGGCGGGATCTTCAGCTCAATATTATTTGTCCTGAATGAATGGATATGGGGTGTCGTCATCCTTGAACTCTCATTGGTACTGCTCTTGATTTTAGTGAGGAGATCACAAACTATACTTAAAAAAAGAAGAGAGTTTGAAAGAGAACTTCAGAGGATGAAAGACGAACTGTTCTTTGATCTCGAGAAGTGTGGATTTGAGGCTATTCCAGAGTTCCATCTGATAGAGGATAAAGATATGGAGCTGGAGAAGGCCGGTGAAAAATTGCTGCGATTTGAGGAGTTGAATAGACAGAGAGATCTTCATCATCAAGACCTAAACAAGTTTCGTGACAAGGTGGATATCCTGAAAGAAAAGCTGGAGGGCTTTAAAAAGGTGAGTGAACTGGCTCATGACGAATGGAGAGAATGGCTTCTATCCAATGGATTAGAGCCTCAACTTTCTCCTGAAGGGGTATTAGAGATATTCACCGCTATTAGGAGTTGTCTTGAGAGAAGAAGTATCATTGAGGAAGAGAGAAGGCAAATCGAATCGACCGAAGGTTTCATCAATGAATACAGAGATAAGGTTGTTTCCCTCTTAAGGGACTGCCAAAGGGAAAAAGATGAGATAGATGCAGTTGTAGAATTGGAGAAGATTTCACAGGATTTGATCTCTGCCGAAGAGGAACAGAAGACCTTGAAAGAACTGGAAAGGATAGAGTGCAATTTGGAGTCCGAACTTGAAGGCTTAAAAGAAAAATACAAAACATACGAGGAGGTCTTCTCTAATCTCCTTTCATCTGGCTCGGCTCAAAATGAAGCAGAATTTAAAAAGAATGCCCAGGACTATAAAGAGAGAAAGAGATTGATAAGTGAAATCCTTGGTTTAGAAGAGGATATCAAAAGGGTTAGTGGCGAAAGGGCTTACAATCGATTCATTACTGAATTGAAAGAGGCCACCCCTGAAATCCTAAAAGAAGAGGAATCACGATTAGAAGAGAGGCTCAAGAAATTTGAGGAGGAGCTCTCTAAGCTCAGCAAAGACTGGGGTGGCATCGCTAAAGAGATCGAACAGATTGAACGGAGTGAAGAGAATGCTTCTTTGCAAATCCAACAGTCGGTATTGACCCAGCAGTTAGCCGTAAAGGCTCAGGAATGGTCAATACTTGTTTTAGCAAGAGGCATCCTGCAAGAAGCCATCGAAAGGTATGAAAGAGAGAAGCAACCTGGGGTCATTAAAGAAGCCCAACTCTTCTTTTCAAAAATGACCTTAGGCAGATACTCTCGGATTTATGCACCTTTAGGTGAAACTAAGATCTATGCAGAAGATAGGGATGGCCGACGAAAGGATGTTCAGGAGTTGAGCCGGGGAACAGCCGAACAGCTTTATCTCTCATTAAGATTTGGTTTTATTCGCGAGTTCAATAAAAGGACTGAACCTCTTCCTGTAATCCTGGATGACATCCTCGTAAACTTTGATCCCGAAAGGTTCAAAGCCACCTGTGAAGCAATTAAAGAATTGTCTCGAACCAACCAAGTCTTCTACTTCACCTGCCATCCCCAAACCATTCCTCCTTTAGCCA
>DNCN01000199.1 GCA_003485015.1 bacterium | reverse complement strand
CATTTGAGGTGAACATCCAATTTAAAGAAGAAGATGGGCTCCTCTGAGGCAAAGAGGGAGAGTAATACTATATAGAGTGGATGTCTAATGTTCTCGGGATAGATAAGATTCTCTTTGGGGTTATAAGGATCTAAGCCGTAAAAGACAAACCCTTCCTTATTTTTAAGATGCGTGGCTACTTCTAAATAGGCCCCTTGGTCTCCAATGACATATGATAAATCCCTTCCTCTGAATGAAAATCCCCAAATTAAGGATTGGATAGTTATAGTTACAAGGAAGAGTCACACAAGCCAGGGGTGAAGGGCATGGGTTTTAGATTTCTCATTTAGGCCCTTAAAATAGCCAAGTACCCCATAAAGCTCTACTCGTCTTTACTCTTTACTATTCTCATTAATCTTCCTTATACATTTCCATCTTGAGGTAGTTTTGTAGAACAGGATAATTTTTTTCATCTTCCAAGACAGGACATCTTGCTTAAAGAGGAGGACCAAGGAGGTATCCCTGACCATACAATACTCCTAACTCTTGGAGAATCCTGCTCTCCTCCTCTGTCTCTATCCTAACGGCGATGATGATCGAAGGTAGATCCTCTGCTATTTTAACTAAAGCCTTTACCAATTCCCGTTTGGTAGAACTAAAGCCAATACCCCTTATCAACGGAGGTCCTATCTTGATAAACTCAGGCTGAAGTTCTATCACGGGCTGGACACTCTCGTAGCTTGAATTTATACCATTAATTGCTATTAAAAATCCTTCTTTCCGAAAGCGTTTGGCTGCCTGACGAAAGAGAAACATTGACCCGGTGGACTTTTTTTCATCTAATTCAATCACAACATCTTCTGGTTTTAACCCAGCCTCAGCCACAAGTTCCAGATCTTTACGCTCCTCCCAGTGGATTAACTCCACTTCAGTGTTGAGAAAGAGTTTCTCGGCTTTACTGAAATTGATCCTATCCAAAATGGCCTTCTTGCGGCAGATCTCCTCTAAGACAAATGTCATATCTGCCTTGTGAGCCAAGTAGAAGAGAAGATCCGGATTCTCAAGACGTTCCTCCTCTGACCCCCGGGAGAGTGCCTCATATCCCAAGACCGCCCCGCTTGCAAAATTTACGATAGGCTGAAAGAGAATCCGAATAGATCTCTGAGTAATGAGATCTCTCAACTTCTCTGTCTTGTCCTGTTGGCACATAGCCTCTTCCTCAATGGCCATCTGGTGTGCTTCTTCCACTGCCTTATCGAGACTTGTCAACGCAGATAGCCCCGGTGCTTTATAAGCCACGCTATAGCCTATGCGAAAGCCAAATCTCTGAAATTCATAGGGACCCAACCTCTGTTCCACTCTTTCCTTTAAATGCTGATAGACTCGGTCCCGGGTTATTTTAAGATCCTCAATTTCTAACATATGATCCTTTGCCCTTGGAGGAGAGAGAATGATCAAGAGATTGTTCTTCTGGTCCTTGTAGGTAGAGACAATATCGTCTTTGCGAAAGATCTCCCCATGCATCTCCTTTAAGATTGAGGCCGTCTCTTTCAAGATCATGTCCCAGACGGGCCAATCAAGACCCTCTTGTCTCTTCTCATACCAGAAAATGCTCAAATAGAGAATAGCCAGTTGACCTGTCTCTGCCAACAACGAACCAATGCCCAGGGAGATAAGGGGAATAGAAGGTAGCCCTGTAATCTCCTCTACGGTCCGATACTCTCTCTTCTCTTTTAAAGACATAGGTCTTTATAATACCCCTTTCTTATGATCTTTAGGAAAGGTCTATCCTCTGTAAGGAACTTAGGAAGATTCCACCCTCTGGAGACTACCCTATTCTCGGAAAGAGGGGTTCTCCTCTAACTGTCCTTGTTCCTGGTTTTATCACGCCCCATCTGGTAAGGGAGGTAAGTCCTTGATTTTCTATCGATTCCTCAATACCCAATTGATCCCACATCTTCCTGGCTGTATTCGGCATAAAAGGAAAGATGAGAAGGGCGATATAACGCAAGGTTTCACTTAAAGTATACAGAATTGTAGAAAGATATGGGTCGTCTCTTTCAAGTCTCCAGGGGGCCTTTTGGTCGATGTATTCGTTAGTAGAATGTACGAGATCCCAGATACGGATGAGCACCTGATTGAAAACCAGCTCCTCCATAAACCCATTTACCTCCATAGGAATCTTCAGAAAAATATCTTGGAATCCATCTTCTGAGCCTCTCGGATGAGGAATTTTAGAATCGGTGTATAGCTGGAGCATGCCCAAAATGCGACTCACAAGGTTTCCCAAGTCATTGGCCAAATCGGCATTTATCCGATTGATGAGGGCTTCTTTAGAAAAATCTCCGTCTAAGCCAAAAGGAACCTCTCGAAGGAGAAAGTAGCGTAAAGCATCCTGACCAAATTCATCGATGAGTTGGTGCGGATTTACCATGTTTCCTAAGGATTTAGACATCTTCCTCCCTTTGACCATCCACCAACCATGAGCAAAAATCTTCTTTGGAGGAGAGAGTCCTGCGGCCATAAGCATGGTTGGCCAGATAATCGCATGAAATCTCAAGATGTCCTTACCAATGATCTGAATATCAGCTGGCCAATAACGTTCAAATCTCTCATCATCGGCCCCAAAGCCACATCCAGTAAGGTAGTTAATCAGGGCTTCAAACCAGACATAGATAACTCCACCCTTCGGATCTATAGGTACAGGGATGCCCCAACTGAATGAACTGCGACTGATGGAGAGATCTCTCAAGCCTTCTTTAATGAGGTTGAGAATCTCTGTCCTTCGACTCCCTGGTTGGATGAAGGCTGGATCCTCCTCGATATATCTAAGGATCTTCTCTTGGTAAGTACTCATCCTAAAGAAGTAGCTCTCCTCTTCAACCCATTCACAGGGACGGCGACAACTAGGACATTCTTGGTCCTTATCAAACTCCCGCTCACTCCAGTAGCTTTCGCAGGGGGTGCAGTACCAGCCCTGGTATCTACCCTTGTTAATACCGCCTCCTCGATATATCTTCTCAAAGAGTTTGGTAGCCCCTTGGATGTGACGGGATTCGGTGGTGCGGATAAAATCGTCATTAGAGATATCGAGCCTCTTCCAAAGTTCTTTAAACTTCACCACTACCCGATCCGCCAGTTCCTGCGGTCGAATACCTTCCTTTGCCGCCTGACGTTCCATCTTCTGACCATGCTCGTCCGTTCCGGTAAGAAAGAAGACGTCAAACCCAGACAAGCGCTTATATCGTGCTAGGGTATCGGCGGCAACATTGGTATAGACATGTCCTAAATGGGGCAGATCGTTGACATAATATATTGGAGTGGTAATGTAAAACTTCATTTAACCTCCTTATCAAGGGCAAGGAGGTCAGTCTTCTCATTTTGCCTATCTTTGAACTTAACGGCGGCCTTTTGGTTAACAGATTTAGCATCATTAACCATTGCCCCTTTTTTTTCTTTACCTTCACCCAGCTGTCTATTTTTGGTGCCAAAGAGCTTCTTTTCTTGATAAAGTGGGCATTCGAAAGCTAAACAGCACATCAGCCGGCCACATATCCCAGAGATCTTGGATGGAGTGAGAATGAGGTTCTGATCTTTAGCCATCTTGATCGAGACTGTGTCAAATTTATCAAGGAAGGTAGTACAACATAAAAGCCGACCACACGAACCAACCCCCCCAAACATCTTCGCTTCATCTCTAACCCCAATCTGCCGGAGCTCAATCCTTGTTTTGAAGATGTGGGCCAGATCCTTGACTAGATCTCGAAAGTCTATCCGTCCTTCAGCGGTAAAGAAGAAGGTTATCTTAGAACCATCAAGGGCATGATGAGTATCGACCAATTTCATGGGCAAGTCCCGGTCAACTATCTTTTTGAGGCAGATATTGTAAGCCCGTTCTTCTTCAGCTTCATTCTTCTTTACCCGTTCTAAATCAGATGGGGTTGCCTTGCGGAGCACCTTGGGGAAAGCCTCCTTAGGCATCTTGTCATCTTCGATCACCTTCGCCTCATCCACCACCTGGGCTAAATCAATTCCTCGATCGGTCTGGACAACACAGAAATCCTCCCGTTCAAGATCCAGACCATCTGTTTCATAATAGTATACCTTTGTCTCTTTGGGAAATCTCACTCCAACAATCTCATGCATAGTTAAACCTCTCTTTATTTAATGAGAAGGAGACTTTTGGCCAATTATTCTCTGGTATTCGAGAAACAACACCTCTAAAGCAAGCTGGGTATTGGTATGGAAGCGAACCCCTTTTTCAATCTCTACTATCCCCTCCATAATGGGAAGAAGCGCCCGAGGTTCAGATGACCTCCTTAAAATAGAGAGGATTAGAATCAAATCTTCCAAGACCCTCCCCTTGGAGACAACCTCTGTAATCTCGAAGATACTTCGGAGGTCCCCTTCTTCAATATTCTTCAGCCAAGCAGTAATAACGTCTTTCCTTTTGAGAATCTCGTTATCTATGTACTCTTTAGCCCTTCCCAGGCTTCCTTCGCATAGGGTGGTTACTAAAGGAATAACATCCTCAGCTGCCCCCCATGAGAGAAGGGCCTCCTCTATCTCTTCCTTGGGGAGGGAACCAAAACGAATGGGTTGGCATCTTGAAAGGAGAGTAGGTAAAAGACGATAAGGGCTAGTGGTGCTCATAATGAATGTTACTTCGGGTGGCGGTTCCTCTAGACTTATGAGTAAAGCATTGGCTGCCTCTCTGGTCAACCTCTCTACCCCCAAGAGAACACAGACCTTCCTCCTTCCCATGATCGGTTTATAGGAGAGTTCTCTTTTGATCTCGCGAACTTGTTTAATTGAAAACTCTTCCTTAAGGGGCAAAAGCCAGATTACGTCAGGATGGGTACCATCTTCGATCAGACGACAACTGAAACACCTTCCACATCCATCCCCCTCGAGTTCCTGGCAGTTGAGGGCTTGGGCATACACCTTGGCGGTCAAAGCCTTACCGCAGCCAGAAGGTCCATAGAAGAGATAGGCATGATAGAGGTAGTTAGATTTCAATGAGTTTTTAAGGATCTTCTTAGCATATTTCTGACCAATAATCTCATCCCAGGGCATCTTTCCTCTCCTAATTTTAGAGATAAAGATCCACCAGCATTCCCCGAATATCATCCAACTTAGCCATTAAGTTCAATGGGTCGGTCTGTCCAGACAAGACCTCATCGGTAAGCTCTTTGAGATGTTTATCCACCTCCTCAATCACGGTGTATATCTTCTGTTGATCAGTAGTCTTAGAGCCAAATCTCTCCTTAACCCGGTAGAGCTTTTCAATGACTATTTTCATGAACCTCTGGACTAAGCCTTTATAGGTCAAAAGGTTTCCATAAGTTGGATGCTCCAAAAAACGTTCTGCTGCTTCATCGATACCCCCCAACACCTTATCCAGTACTTCCTTAACCTTAAGGTCGTTGGTCTGGTACAACTCTTCGATAAAGGAGACCTTTTTAGTACTAACACCTTCTGCTCCCTCCACTTTATGGGCCTTGCCCTTACCTTCTCCTTTTGACCCTCTCTCTGAGGGTCTTGCCCCTCCAGATGAAACTCCCTTAACTCGCATTATTCCACCTTGCCTCTTTTAAAATTAAGTCTTTGTCTTTCAGTAACTTATCAACATAGACCCTGATTCTTGCCTGGATCTCCTCAATGGGACCATCTACTTGGACAACCTTCACCCTCGAGGGATCATTAGAAGCGATCTTAAGATATCCTTCTCGAACACGACAATGAAAATCTAATCCCTTCTGTTCCAGTCGATCTCCACCTTTAAGGCCCAATTTACTCTTTTCTTCAATTGCCTTCTGTAGCCCAATGGAAGACTCGATATCCAGAAGGATGGTTAAATCTGGTCTAATCCCCTGGGTTGCTAAAAGATTCAATTCTTCGATTAATCCTAAATCCAGGCCCCAACCATAGCCTTGATAGGCCAAGGTAGCATCAATAAACCGGTCGCAGATAACTATCTTCCCCATCTCAAGGGCTGGTTTGATGATCTCTTCGACATGGTGACTCCTATCAGCAAGATAGAGAAAGAGTTCACACCAGGCCGAAAGATCCTCCCCTCTATCTGGGGTAAGGAGTATCTCTCGAAGGCTTTTACCCAAGGATGTTCCCCCTGGCTCCTGGGTCAAGATGACTTCATAATTACCTTGGGAGAGGTGTTCACCAAGGAGTCCTGCCTGAGTACTCTTACCACCTCCCTCAGGCCCCTCAAGACTGATAAAGAGGCCATTTGCCACTTACTCTTCCTTCACCTCTCTAAAGGCCTGATCCAAGATCTGGATGGCCTCATCGATCTCTTCTTTAGAGATAGTAAGGGGTGGTAGAAACCTTAAGACCTTCTCTACAGTACAGTTGATCAACAACCCCCTTCTAAAGCACTTCTCAACAATCTTTTCCCCAGGAATCTCAAGTTCCAGACCAACCATAAGTCCTTTACCTCGAACCTCCTTGATGAAAGAATATCTCCCTTTGAGGCCAGTTAGTCGCTCCATAAGGTAGTTACCCAACCTTTGAGCCTTCTCGATTAAATCTTCCCCAAGGATTACCTCGAGAGTGGCTAAGGCCGCCCTTGAGCTCAAGAAATTTCCCCCAAAAGTAGAGGCATGGGTTCCTGGACCAAGAAGCTCAGAGATCTTTCTTTTGGCTACCATAGCACCAATGGGTATCCCACCCGCTAATCCTTTGGCCAGAGTGATTATATCCGGGGTTATACCATAATGTTCGTAGACAAACATCCTCCCAGTACGGGCCATACCCGTTTGGACCTCATCCATGATGAGGAGAAGATTGTATTGGTCACATACTTGGCGAAGACCAACAATAAAGTCTTCTCTGCCAACATTTACCCCACCTTCCCCCTGGATCACCTCAGTCATAATAGCACAGGTTGTGGGGGCAACAAGGTCTTTAACAGAATCGAGGTCATTGAATACAGCATATTTAAACCCCTCGGGTAGGGGCTCGAAACCTTGTTGGTACTTCCTTTGAGCCGTAGCAGCTATAGTAGTTAGAGTTCGGCCATGGAAGGAGCCGGTCATAGTAATGATCTCATATCTTCCATTTTGGCTTCCAAACCTTCGGGTAAGTTTAATCGCCGCCTCATTGGCCTCAGCCCCAGAATTGCAGAAGAAGACTTTTCCCCCCAAGGAGAGTTTGGAGAGCTTCTCGGCAAGCTCGACTTGAGGCTGGATGTGGAAGAGATTGGAGGTATGAATAAGGAGTTTCGCTTGCTCATTTATCGTCTGAATCAGCTTTGGATGGCCATAACCTAAACTATTAACCGCTAAACCAGCAATAAGATCAAGGTACTCCTTACCTTCCATATCCCAAAGTCTTATCCCTCTTCCCTCCTTGAAGGCAACTGGGATACGCCTATAGCTGGGAATGATGTATTGACTGGTTAGCTCGATAATCTCTTCCGTCTTCATCGAGTAATTTGGGTACCAATACCCTCATCGGTGAAGAGCTCTAAGATAATGGAGTTAAGAATTCGTCCGTCGATAATGTGGGTTTTCTCAGTTCCCCCACAAAGGGCAATCTGGCAAGCCCTGATCTTGGGAATCATACCTCCCGAGATGATGCCTTTAGCGATCAGCTCTTCTGCTTCCTGAATATTCAGAGTTGAAACAAGTGTCTCTTCATTATGCCCATCGGCCAGGATTCCACGGCAATCGGTCAAGATGATGAGTTTCAGTGCATTAAGAGCAGCAGCTATTTCGCCAGCAGTTAAGTCAGCATTGATATTGAATCTATGCTCGTCTTCACCTACACCGAGGGAGGCGATCACTGGAATGAAATCTTGTTCATCCATAATCTCAATGATTTTAGGATTAATCCGAGTTATATCCCCTACCCAACCCATATCCTCCCCCGAAGATGGGATATATCTTTTTGCCTCAATAAGCCTACCATCCACGCCCGAGAGACCAACAGCCCTAGCGCCCGCCTGGTTGACCAAAGAGACAATCTCTTTGTTTATCTTACCGGCCAAGACCATCTCTACAATCTCTATCGTCTCCTCATCTGTCACCCGTTGCCCAGCGATGAATTTGGCTTCCTTCCCCATTCGATCCATAATCGAGGTAATCTGAGGGCCACCTCCATGAATGATGACCGGTTTCATGCCCACATACTTCAGAAGGACAACATTCAAGGCAAAGCTCCCTTTTAACTCCTCATTAACCATGGCTGCCCCACCATACTTGATGACGATTGTATGCCCAAAGAAACTCTTGATATAGGGCAAAGCTTCAATCAATGTCTTGGCTTGGCCAATCAGATACTCCATCTTCTTCCTTTAAAAGAAAAAGACAAATTTACCCCTTTATGGTTTTTAGAAGAGCCAAGAAAGGCTAAGTTGACCCTAAGGGGTTAGTTATTATTTGTCGGCATTCTAACCTATTTAAGATAATACCACAAAACTGTTTAAAAAGGCAAGAGGTTTATTTTAGATTTTTCTTGACTTTGGGGTAGAAACCATATAAAATTGAAACGTCTTTGATATTGAAAATATTGGCTTGAACAAAGAAACTCTTCCATTTAAGAGAAAGGGGGAACTTGAAGTGGTTGATGTGTCTACTATCTTCATAATCCTCTTTGCTCTTTTGGCAGGAATTACCTGTGGCTATTTCTCTCACAAATATGTATCTAAAATCCGGCATGCCTCCGCTGAGGAGGAGGCCAAAAAGATCCTTGAAGATACTCGCCAAGCTGCTGAAGCAATGAAACGTGAAGCGGTTCTTGAAGCACGGGATAGCCTTCACAGAGAAAGGATAGAGTTTGAACGTGAAGACAAAACCCGTAGGGCCGAACTCCAGAAGATTGAGATGCGTCTTCTTGCACGTGAGGAGAATCTAGATCGCAAGGTGGAGCTCCTTGAAAAGAGGGAAGTGGAACTTCAAAAAAGAACTAAAGAACTCGAGATAAAAGAGAAAGAGATGCAAGATATTCTGAAAGAAGAGAGATCTAGGCTTGAGGAACTTTCGGGTCTTACTGCTGAAGAAGCAAAGAGAATGTTACTCGCCAATATCGAAGATGAGGCAAGATATGCTGCCTCAAAGATGATTGCTCAGATTGAAAGAGATGCACAACTTACAGCTGATCGTAAAGCCAGGGATGTCATCATTCAAGCAATCGAGCGTTGTGCAGCCGAGCAGGGGGCAGAAGCGATGGTCTCAGTGGTCAATCTTCCTAATGATGAGATGAAAGGGAGGATAATTGGTCGAGAGGGAAGAAATATCCGAACACTGGAGACCCTGACAGGAGTGGATTTGATCATCGATGATACTCCAGAAGCGGTTATCCTTTCTGCCTTTGATGCAGTAAAACGTGAGATTGCAAAAGTCTCTTTGGAGAGGTTGGTCATTGATGGTCGAATACATCCAGCTCGAATTGAAGAGGTGGTCTCCAAGGTTCAGAAGGAAATAGATGAAGCTATTCGGGAAGAGGGGGAACAGGCCATCCTGGAATTTGGCATAATTGGGGTCAATCAAGAGATCATCCCTCTTTTGGGGAGACTCCAATACCGAACGAGTTATGGCCAAAATGTCTTGAGCCACTCTAAGGAAGTGGCCTATCTGGCCTCTGTAATGGCTGGTGAACTCAACATAGATCCCTCTCTGATTAAACGGGCTGGGCTCTTACATGATATCGGGAAGGCGATCGACTCAGAGGTTGAGGGAGCTCATGCCACAATCGGTGCTAATCTTCTGCGCAAGTTTGGAGAACAGGAGACGGTTGTTCATGCTGTTGCCGCCCACCATGCAGATATTGAACCGAAGACAGCTGAAGCCATCCTTATTCAGGCAGCTGACGCTATCTCAGCAGCCCGGCCAGGTGCTAGACGCGAAAGTCTCGAAACCTATATCAAGCGACTGGAAAAGCTGGAAAAGGTAGCCACCTCTTTCCGGGGGGTAGAAAAGGCCTATGCCATTCAGGCTGGCCGAGAGATTCGAATTATGGTCGAAAGTGATGAGATAGATGATGCCCTGGCCAACAAGCTTTGTCACGATGTGGCCAAAAAGATCGAGGAGGAATTAGAATACCCTGGTCAGATTAAAGTAACTGTTATCAGGGAGGTTCGGATGGTTGAATATGCCAAATAGATGGGGATCTGTAGATTATGCAAATCTTAATGATCGGAGATGTAATTGGAAAGGTTGGTCGAGCGGTAGTCGCTCGGGTTTTACCCACTCTCAAGCAAGAGAGGGAGATAGACTTTGTTATTGCCAATGCTGAAAATGCTGCTGGCGGATTTGGGCTTACCCACAAGGTCGCTGAAGACCTCTTCTCCTCCGGAATAGACGCCTTGACCGGCGGCAACCATAGCTGGAACAAAAAAGAGATCTACGAACTTCTCGAGAAAGAGAAACGAGTCCTCCGACCCCTCAATTACCCCTCAGGTGTCCCGGGAGAGGGGTTCACTATCCTCCGTCAAAAGACTAAAACCTTAGGGGTGATCAATCTCTGCGGTAGGATATACTTAGACCCTATCGACTGTCCATTCAAGTCCATCGAAGAGAGACTTGATAAGATACGAGAAGAAGTACCTAATATCTTAGTCGATATGCATGCCGAGGCAACTTCAGAAAAAGTGGCCATGGGTTATTTTCTGGATGGAAAGGTGAGTGCGGTCATCGGCACCCATACTCATGTCCAGACGGCTGACGAGAAGATCCTCCCTGGCGGAACCGCCTATCTTACTGATGTTGGAATGACTGGCCCAGTAGATTCAGTGATTGGAATGAAGAAGGATGTAGCTCTGAAGAGATTTCTTGCTCGATTGCCTTTTCGGCTCGATGCAGCTAAAGGAAAAGGGCAGTTTTGTGCGGTGTTGATCCAGATAGATCCTGAGAGCGGTCGGGCAAACAGAATAGAGAGGATCCAAATGGAGGTGGAAACTGACGATTCCGACAGCTAAACCTAACATCTATACCGTCACCGAGATAACCAGAAGAGTCAAAGCCCTTTTAGAGGAAGATTTCAATGATATCTGGGTCTTAGGAGAAATCTCAAATCTAAGGATTCCTACCTCAGGTCATATCTACTTCAATCTCAAAGATGAAGCCTCCTCTTTAAGGGCTGTCCTCTTTAAAGGAAAATCGAAGGAGCTCAACTTTGTACCAGAAGACGGGATGATGGTTCGGGCCCAAGGTTATCTCTCTGTCTATGAATCTAGGGGAGAATATCAACTCATTGTCAACCGTCTGGAGCTAGCTGGTCTAGGCTATCTTTATCTTGCCTTTGAAAAGCTAAAAGAGAGACTGCGCAAGGAGGGGCTCTTTGATGAGATTCACAAGAAACCTCTTCCCTTTCTTCCTGCAACAATTGGGGTAGTTACCTCACCTACAGGTGCGGCCATTCGTGATATCCTCAACATCCTCTCTCGACGGTTTACCAATATAAGGGTCATCCTCAATCCGGTCCGGGTTCAGGGAGTGGGTGCAGCTCAAGAGATCGCCCAAGCCATCTATGAGATGAACAGCTATCCTGAGAAGATCGATGTTCTTCTTGTAGGAAGGGGTGGAGGCTCAATTGAAGATCTTTGGGCCTTCAATGAGGAGGTGGTTGCCCGAGCCATCTTCGACTCCCATATCCCAGTTATCTCCTGTGTAGGGCATGAAACAGACTTCACTATTGCTGACTTTGTGGCTGATGTCCGTGCCCCTACCCCTTCTGCTGCAGCAGAACTCGTGGTCCAGAACAAACAGGAACTCATCTCAAGAACTAAATCCCTCAGCCTCCGCCTGAATAATCGGATGAAGGCCATCTTGGTGCATCTAGTGGTTAGACTGGAGCGGTTTAAATCCTCAACCGTCTTCCGTCATCCTTATGCAAGGATTAACGAATCTATCCAACGCGTGGATGAACTGATGAATCGAATGATATTCATTGTCTTCAATCGGGTTGAAGAGGAGAAAGGCAGATTTAGTCTTTTAGAGGGCAAACTGAACACCCTCAGTCCATTTGCCGTGTTACAGAGGGGTTACTCTATCACCTTTAAGTATCCTGAAGAAAGGGTAATAAAGGATGCCTCTGAGGTAGAGGTAGATGGGGCCATAAAGGTTAAGGTCTATCGCGGTGAGATGATCGCCCGAGTAACCCAAAAAAGATTGGAGAGAGGATAAAAGGAACTCGACTGAAGGAGACCGCTTTTTGACCAAGAAACAAGAGTTAAAGTTTGAAGAAGCCCTTGCGAGGCTTGAGGAAGTTGTCCACCGGCTTGAAGAAGGGGATCTATCCCTGGATGAGGCCCTGAATCTCCATGAGGAGGGGGTAGCCCTCTCAAAGATCTGTTCAAAGAAGCTCGATGAGGCCCAACGGAGGATAGAGATTCTAACCAAAGATAAGGAAGGGCAATTCATCACTAAACCGTTTTCTCCAGAAGAGTTACTAGAAGATAAGGATTCGGAAGAAGACTTAAACTAAGTAAGATGGATATCAAGGCGTATCTTATAGAGAGACAAAGACTATTAGATGAGGCCTTAGAAGAGTACCTTCCGCCAGCAGATAGATATCCTGTTTCGATCCATGAGGCAATGCGCTACACCGTCCTTAACGGCGGTAAGCGTCTGCGACCTATTATAACTATGGCTGCAGCTGAGGCTTGTGGAGGGAAGGCTCAAAGTGTCCTTCCCACTGCCTGTGCCATTGAGTTGATCCATACCTATTCTTTAATCCATGACGACCTGCCTCCCTTGGATAACGATGACTACCGCCGAGGGAAACCAAGCTGTCATGTAGCATTTGGAGAGGCAATAGCCATCTTGACTGGCGATGCCCTTCTTCCATTGGCTTTTAGCCTTATAGCTGAAAATCTTGGAACAGACGGAATAGATGAGGCAAGGGTCATCAGAGTAATCAAAGAGGTGAGTAACGCCATTGGTAGTTTAGGTATGGTCGGTGGACAGGTAGTGGATTTAGAAACCACTCCAGAGACAGTTACCCCACCGCTCATCCAGTACATCCATACCCATAAGACCGGTCTTCTCTTCAGGGTGGCCACAAGGTGCGGAGCTATTCTTGTTGGCGTAAATGAAGAGGAACTGAAATCCCTCACCTTATACGGAGAGAATCTCGGGTTTGCCTTCCAAATAGTCGACGACCTCCTCGACTTTAAAACCGGTAAGGGAAAAGGAGGGGCAAGCTACCCTGGTCTCTTTGGTATCATGACCTCAAAGGATAAGGCCAATAGCCTCCTTGAACAGGCCATCTCTTTCTTAGAGGGTTTTGGAGAGAAGGCCCTTCCCCTTGAGTCAATAGCCAGATTCATTGGAGACTATATGAGCAGTGCTACTAATGAGGCTTGAATAGGCAATGATTCTCGATAGGATAGACTCTCCAGACGATCTTAAAAGGCTCTCAATAAATGAATTGATTCAGTTGATTCAAGAGCTTCGAGCCCAGATCGTTGAGGTGGTGGCCAAGAATGGGGGACATTTAGCCTCAAATCTGGGGGTGGTAGAATTGACCATCGCCCTCCATTACGTCCTCAATCCACCTCAAGATGTGATCGTTTGGGATGTTGGCCATCAGTGTTACGCCCATAAATTACTCACCGGTAGAAGAAGATCCTTTGTCACCCTGCGTCAGGATGGGGGGATCGCGGGATTTCCCAGAAGAGAAGAA
The DNA here is from genome assembly GCA_003485015.1 of bacterium. Classification (GTDB taxonomy): domain Bacteria; phylum UBA9089; class UBA9089; order UBA9089; family UBA9089; genus UBA9089. The sequence goes on along the minus strand of DNCN01000199.1, from coordinate 5,524 downwards.
AGTGTATATGATGCTTTCAATACTGGCCATGCCTCAACAGCCATCTCAGCAGCCTTAGGAATGGCTCTAGCCCGTGATCTACGAGGAGAAGAGGGTGTAATAGTTGCTGTAGTTGGTGATGGCTCTCTCTCTGGTGGAATGGCATTTGAGGCCCTCAACCATGCTGGACATCTGAAGAAGGATCTTTTAGTCATCCTCAATAGTAACGAGATGAGCATCTCTCCTTCAGTGGGTGCCCTCTCAAGCTATCTGAATAGACTCCTCACTATGCCAGTCTACAATAGGGCGAGGCAAGATATCGAGGCACTCCTTAAACGGGTGCCAAGGGTCGGTCCTAAGATGGTAACCCTTAAGAGACGGGTTGAGGAGGCAGTGAAACACCTCTTGATCCCTGGTGCCCTATTTGAGGAGTTAGGCTTCAGGTATTTTGGCCCCATCGATGGCCATAATCTCAGCAATCTGATCGAGACCATCAAGAGGGTTAAGGAGATGAAGGAGCCTCGACTCATTCATGTGGTTACCAAGAAAGGAAAGGGTTATCTTCCAGCTGAGGAGAATCCATCCTGGTTCCACGGCTCAGGTCCCTTCGATCCTACTACAGGCAAACCAATGCCCTCCACTGATCCGCCCACTTATAGCGAGGCCTTTGGTGAGGTAATGGTTGAACTGGGAAGAGAGGACCCCCGGATCGTAGCCATAACTGCGGCAATGGCTGAAGGAACAGGCCTTGATGCCTTCCAGAAGAGCTTCCCCAACCGTTTCTTTGATGTGGGTATTGCCGAAGAACATGCAGTAACCATGGCTGCGGGAATGGCTGTTAAGGGTTTACGGCCAGTAGTGGCTATCTATTCCACCTTCCTCCAGCGGGCATACGACCAGATCCTACACGACGTATGCCTCCAAAATCTTCCCGTCATTTTCGCTATAGATCGGGCAGGGGTGGTTGGTGAAGACGGACCAACCCATCACGGCGTTTTCGATATTGCCTATTTAAGACACATCCCAGGTATAGTCATTATGGTCCCTAAGGATGAAATGGAGTTCCGGGCAATGATAAAATTGGCTCTTTCTCTTGAGCGGCCTGTAGCTATCCGTTATCCCCGTGGCCGGGGTTTAGGGGTCATCCTTGAAAAGAAGATCGAGCTGGGTAAAGCGGAGATACTCAGGGAAGGCAGAGATGGAACCATCTTGGCCATCGGGAGGATGGTTTATCCAGCCCTCGATGTGGCAGAAGAGCTTTCTGTTGAAGGAATAGAGATCGGCATGGTCAATGCCCGTTTTGTCAAGCCCCTTGATGAAGATCTGATCTTATCCATCTCCAAAGAGAAGCCGGTTGTGACCATAGAAGAGCACGTCTGCGCTGGTGGATTTGGAAGTGCTGTAATGGAGCTTCTCGCCCGAAACAACATCAGAACAGCGGTGAAATCGATCGGGCTTCCTGATAGATTCATCGAACATGCCGATATAACTGCTTTACACAGGAGATACCATCTAGATAAGGATGGTATCTGGCAAGAACTATCAACATTCTTTAAGAGAAAGGATTGATTAATCGGTGAAGAGAATAGGATTGGTGCTCAATCCCCATCGGCTAAATGCCCCATCGGTCGCCAGAGAATTGATAGAGTGGCTCTTGAAGAAAGGATGCCAGATTTGGGTGGAGGAAAAGTTAGCTAATGCTCTGGGGAAGTCGAATCTTGGAAGTCCTTCAGATGAGCTTGCAGATAGAATCGAGCTCCTCATCGTCTTGGGTGGTGATGGAACACTCCTCTATGGCACCCACCTCGTTTGGAAAAAGGACATCCCTATCTTAGGGATCAACTTGGGGAGCCTTGGATTTCTGACCGAGGTCACCCAAGAGGAGTTATACCCTGTCCTTGGCCCTATTCTCGAGGATAAGATTGAATATGAAGAGCGGATGCTGGTTAAGGCAGAGGTCATCCGGAAAGGATCACCAATCCAATCCTTTAGGGGCTTGAATGAAGTAGCTATCACTATGGGTCCGATAGCCCGGGTCATCACCTTAGAGATATCAATCGAGGGTGAATATCTGGGAGCCTATGCCGCTGATGGAGTGGTGGTGGCTACACCCACTGGCTCGACAGCTTACTCCCTCTCGGCTGGCGGACCAATCCTTAACCCAGCGATGGAGGCCCTTGTCCTTACCCCAATCTGCCCCCATACCTTAGCCATCCGTCCTATAGTCCTCCCGAATACTCACTCTATTGAGATAGTAGTCAAAGAGAGTCCTCAAGGAGCCGTCCTCACCGTAGATGGACAAGAGGGTTTCCCTCTTGCGGAGAGTGATCGGATACTCCTTGCTAAGGCTGAAAGGTCAATCCGCATCATCAAGTCACCAAGAGGGTTCTATGGACTGGTGAGAACAAAACTTAGGTGGGGTGGTCTTCCAGAAAGGGAAGGGTGAATAAAATAACCATAGATAAAGAAAGATGTAAAGGCTGTGGCTTCTGTGTCTCTGTCTGTCCTGTTAACCTCTTGGAGATTGGCAAGGAGTTGAATCTACAAGGGCATTACCACGCAAAGGTTGTCTCGTATGATGGGTGTTCAGGTTGTTGTAATTGTGCCTTAATCTGTCCTGATGTGGCTATAGAGATATATCGAGACTGAATAAAGAATCCCCCTTTAGAATTTTAAATGATTTTAGTAGTAGGAGAAACTGAAGGATAGGAGAAGATGATAACCACTAAAGACCTTTACAGGGAATTCGAAGATGTTATAGCGGTAAATACCATCAATCTGGAGATCCAGGATGGAGAGATCTTTGGCTTGGTTGGTCCAAATGGGGCAGGAAAGACCACTACCTTGAGAATGTTAGCGGGAAATCTTGCCCCTACAGGCGGTACCGCTTTCATTGATGGATATGAGATTCTCAAGGATCAGGTTGAGATTCGCAAGATAGTCGGATATATACCAGACTTCTTCAACTTCTATCCTGAGCTGAAGGTGTGGGAGTGCCTGGACTATTTCGCCGAGGCCCATAAGATCCCGAAAGAGTCAAGGAGAGATAGAATTGATTATATCTTAGATGTAACGGATCTTACAGAGAAGAGGGATGCGTTCATCAAGGGGCTCTCCCGGGGAATGATCCAGAGGCTGGGATTGGCACGAGCAATGCTACATGATCCAAGGATATATCTGTTGGATGAACCGCTCTCTGGCATTGATCCAAGGGGACGGTTAAAGCTGAAGGAATCTCTAAAGAAACTCCATGGTGAAAGAAAGATCATTATGATCTCCTCTCATATTTTGGCTGAACTCTCGGACTTTTGCACATCCATAGGGATCATGGAGAAGGGAAAGATCATCTCCGCAGGAAGGATTGAGGAGATCGAACCAGATACAACAATCGAGAGAACTCTGCATCTTGAGGTCCTCTCTGATGAAGAGAAGGTAGAACAGATCTTAAGGGGAAATGAAAGGATATCAGCTCTGGAGATAAAGGGGAAGACCTTTACCTTCTCCTTCAAAGGGGATAAGGTGGATATTACAGATCTCAATGAAGAGCTGGTAAGATGCGGAGTAAAGATCGTCTCACTTGCTGAGAAGAAGACATTGGAGGATATCTATCTGAGGATCTCCAAAGAGAGGATGAGTTAAAATGAATGCTATAGTGAAGAGATGCCTCTATGCCAAATTTAGACCATCGAGGATAACGGCCATAGTGTGTGCCTACGTGGCATTTTTACTCTTTATACTTTATATAATTTATACAGCATGGCTTGGAGGAAGATCTTTGCATCCCTCATTGCATCCCTCAAAGGTGGTATTTGAGAGGTGGTCAACCATCCTCTTTTCCATCCAGTATCTGCTGGTGTTTCTTGGCGGGTTCTCCCTGACGGCTCAAGAAGTATACAAGGAAAGACTACAAAAGAGTATTGTATTCTTTGAGTCTCTGCCGCTGAGGCCAGGGGAGAAGTTAAGAGGTATGATACTCGGGAGTAACCTGACCAATCTCTTGCTCATCCTGATTACCATTCCCCTGGCAGTAATAAGTGGCTTGGTCGGCGGAATCAATCCTTACAATATTATAGCCACGTACATGATCCTTATCCCTGGTATAATCCTTGTCTCTCTAATTGGTTTTGTAGGCACTTTAAGCGCTGGCCGTCTCTATAGACCCTCTTTATTCCTATTTATCTTTGTAATGCTTATTGGCCCCTGTACACGATATACATGGTTGATGCATAGAAATATTCCAATGGATCCCTTTTCCCTGCTTTTCCCAGCTTTCTATTATGGGATGCTCTTCAACGGCGAAGCCTGTAATATCTACACTATCTCCTTCTTCGGTTGGAAATGGTGGGTGCCATTATACGGTGCCTTTATGTACCTTTACCTTGGATACTGGTCTGCCCTTGCTTCAATAAGAAAGATCAAGAGTGAAGAGTCTCCCCCGCTCTCTCTGAAACAGTCGGTCATCTTCTTTTTTCTTTCTGAGCTTATCTTTACTGGTTTTATGTGGGATACATATGCCTATGGCGGAAGGTCAGCAATAAACTCCTTTCTGAGTCTAAATCTCTTCAATCTCTTCTTTGCGCTCTTTGTCGTCTCCTTCTTCGTGAAGGATTACAAAACCTTTCTTGTCTCGCTGGGTGAATCTAACAAGAAGAAGGTATCCATCCTCCACTATATACACAGATATCCCCTTCTTCTTGGCTTAATCTTCTGGGTCTATGTGTTCCTTCTTTCTATACCTTCATTCTGGCTGTTTGGAGAACTGCAGTTACATCATTTTCTACTCTACTTCCTGCGGATGGGGCTATTTCTCTCCCTGTTTATAGCGGTAATTGAACTCTGCGCTATCATCCTCAAGGAGAGAGGGAAGATCTTGGGGTGGATTATAGTAGTTGTACTTTGTATAGTACCTTTGGTCCTTGGTGTAGCTAATGAGAACTACTCAGTCTTTTTTCTATCCCTAAGCCCTGCAGGTATTTTCTCTACTTCTCTCAGGGATATAAAAGACACAATTGAAAGCATAGATTTGAGTTTTGTCTATATAGTGGGAGGTATAGTTATCTTCAAGATCCTCTCCTTGTATAGGCGGAAGAAGCTATTGAAGATCCGTGAAAGGATGGTACGTTAGGCTCTGTTTGTAAGGGGGATGCTTTTTGGCTAAGCGGCTGATGATAGGAAATGAGGCCATCGCTGAGGCAGCTATTCAGGCAGGGTGTCGATACTACTTTGGTTATCCTATTACTCCCCAGAATGAATTGATCGCCTATATGGCTAAAAGGATGCCTGAAATAGGTGGAACTTGTATTCAAGCCGAGAGTGAAATCTCTGCCATAAACATGGTCTTCGGCGCAGCTGCTGCTGGCGCTCGAGCAATGACCTCTTCCTCTTCTCCAGGGATGAGTCTCAAGCAGGAGGGGATCTCTTATTTAGCTGGATGCGAACTTCCAGCAGTGATCGTCAATATTATGCGTGGCGGTCCAGGTCTGGGAAACATTGCACCCTCACAGTCGGATTATCTCCAGGCAACGAAAGGAGGGGGCCACGGTGG
>DNCN01000086.1 GCA_003485015.1 bacterium | reverse complement strand
GGCCAATTCGATCAGCTCATTTGTAGTCTTACCCATAGCCGAAACGACAACTACAACCTTCTGCCAGCGATCTTTGGTCTTAACTATTCGTTTGGCTACTTCTTTTATCCTCTCTATCGTGGCCACCGATGATCCGCCAAACTTTTGCACAATAAGAGACATCTCTTTCGACTACCCTCACTCTTTAAGAAAATACTCTATCAACCTATAGCCTTCTTCTATAAACAATGGGCTTCTTTTCGCTTCCATCTCATTGAATGCAATATTTCTATCCTTAGGGGAGCAGGAGTCATAAAGAACGAATGGTACTGGGTCTTTTGTATGAGTCCTTAAGCTGATAGGGGTGGGGTGGTCGGAGAGAACCAGAATCCGGTGGGAACCAAAACGGGATACCTCCTTGAGGACCTTCCCTACCACCTTTTCGTCAAACTCCTCGATGGCTCTTTTTTTGGCCTCTATGTCTCCAAGATGGCCAGCTTCATCAGGGGCCTCTACATGAAAGAAGACAAAATCGACTTCTTCTAAGGCATCTAGGGCTGCCTGAGCCATTGCCGTATAGTCCGTATCTAAATAACCGGTGGCACCTTTAACCTCTATGACTTTGAGCCCAATAGAGACTCCTATCCCCTTGATAAGATCAACATCAGCGATAACCATCCCTTCCAGGCCAAATCTATCCTTTAAACTGGACAGCGTAGGTGCTTTACCTTGCCCCCAGAGCCAGGCCATATTGGCCTCTTCTTCCTGCAACTCTCTTCTTTTGAGATTGATGGGGTGATCCTTGAGGAGATCATAAGAAGTATACATGATGCTCGTCAAGTAGGAAGCCCCTCTTCCAGAGGGGAGGTACCTTTTAATCTCCTGACCTATTATATCGTGAGGGGGGGTACACTTCACATCCCCGAAGTCTCCTTTTAAGACGAGGAGGTGCCGGTAGCTCACCCCAGGATAGAATCTTTTATGAGAATCCCCCAAATGATCATTGAGGAATTCAATAAGTTCTTTAGCTACCTCAGTCTTTATGTGTCCGGCTGAATAGTCCCGCAAGTGATACTGATGGACAGTAACTAGATTCAGACGGAAGGCTACCTCATCGCTCTTGAGGCTGATCCCCCGTGCAGCCGCCTCTAAGGGAGCCCGACCTGGATAGTCTATCTTCGGGTCATACCCCAAGATAGAGAGGATAGCCACATCACTACCTGGATCCATCTCTTCAGGGATGGTCCTAACCCTTCCTATCTCTCCACAAGAAGCTAAGTGGTCTAAGTTCGGTGTCCGAGCCACTTCAAGCACGGTCTTATCCCCAAGCTCCTTTAGGGGATAATCGGCCATCCCATCACCCACCAGAAGAAGATACTTCATCTGGATTACCCTTCTATATCTAAGATATCTAGAATAGTCTTCATCTCTGCTGGAACTACTTGGGGGGGTGTACTCACCTTAATAGCCCGATCTGGGTCTTTAAGACCATGACCAGTAAGAATGCAGACAATAGTTACCCCCTGATTAAAATAACCCTTCTTGCTCAGCTTGATTACCCCAGCTACCCCTGCGGCTGAGGCAGGTTCGACAAAGAGCCCTTCTAAAGAAGCCAACATCTTATATGCCTCAAGGATCTCCCGATCACTGACCTTCTCGATCAGACCGCCAGACTCATCCCTTGCCCTAAGGGCTCCCTGCCAACTAGCGGGGTTACCTATCTTAATGGCCGTGGCGATCGTCTGAGGATCTTTTATGACCCTACCTTCAACGATGGGTGCTGCCCCTTCAGCTTGAAAACCGAGCATCTTGGGGAAACCTTCTATTTTACCTTTTTCTTTATACTCCCTATAGCCTTTCCAATAAGCGGTGATATTACCGGCATTACCAACTGGCATGGCTTGATAATCTGGAGTCCTTCCGCCAAGCTGGTCGCATATTTCAAAGGCACCGGTCTTTTGCCCTTCTATTCGATAAGGGTTGAGGGAATTGACTAAGACCACTGGATACTTTGAAGTGATCTCACAAACAAGCGATAGACAGTCATCGAAGTTACCCTTAACCGCAATTACCTCAGCCCCATAGACCATTGCCTGAGCAAGCTTTCCCAGGGCAATCGCGCCTTCGGGAATGAGGACAGCGGTCTTCAGTCTGGCTTTAGCCGCATAAGCTGCGGCTGAGGCTGAAGTGTTACCTGTTGAGGCACACATGACCATCTTGGCCCCTTCCTCAAGGGCTTTGGATATGGCCAGGGTCATCCCTCGATCTTTAAATGATGCTGTTGGATTTAAACCCTCATATTTAAAATAGAGCTTTATATCTTTACCCAGTTCCTTGGTAAGATTCTCGGCCTCGATAAGGGGGGTCCACCCTTCATTGAGGGTAACAATTGGGGTCTTATCAGTTACCGGTAAATACTCCTTATATCTATCAATAATCCCTTGCCAAATCATCTTCCTAATGTATCCTCATTACTCCCTGTAATTTAAACTCTAAACCCTATTCTTTCTCTAATTAGTGGTAGTCATCTCCTCACATCTGATAAGAAGAGTTTCGGCCTTAACAATTTCTAATCTATCGATCTCTGAGATCGCCCTAACCATACTCTCTTCTTCTGCCTCATGGGTGAGCATTACGATGGGAACCGGTCCTTCTGGTCCTCTCTCCTTCTGGATGACCGAGGCAATCGAGATGCGGTATTTAGCTAAGGTAGAGGAAATAGCTGCTAAAACACCCGGCTGGTCTAGTGTAGTGAAACGGACATAGTACTTAGTCTTCAGCTCCTTGATCGGTCTGACCTTCTTTCTTGGTTCAACATCACTAATAAGAGGATGATTGGAAGGCCTGTCAATTCTCTGGGCAAGAGAGACAAGGTCACTAACCACACTTGAGGCTGTAGGCATCTGGCCAGCACCTTGGCCAGAGAAGATTAAGGAACCAACATTATCACCTTCAAGGTAGATAGCATTATTGACTCCATCTACATCTGATAATGGATGGTTTTCCGGAATCATTGTCGGATGAACCCTGATCTCAAGTGTATCTTCCCACTCTTTGGCCACCCCTAATAACTTGATGCAGTGGCCAAATTCTTCTCTGGCATAAAGGATATCTTGGGGAGTAATCTTTGAAATCCCCTCTACATAAACATCTTTTAAAGTAACTCCTCCCTTAAAAGCCAGTGAGGCAAGGATTACCAATTTATGAGCTGTATCTACCCCTTCGATATCCAGACTTGGGTCAGCTTCAGCATACCCTTTTTCTCTAGCTCTTTGAAGGGCCTCATCAAAATTTCTCCCTTCCTTGGCCATGGTAGCGAGGATATAGTTGCAGGTACCATTGATGATTCCAAAGATAGATCTAATCTTATTAGAAGTTAGAAGAGAGGTTATCGAACGGATGATCGGGATTCCTCCGCCCACAGCCCCTTCAAGCAGAATCTCTACTCCATGCTCCTTGGCCCTATCTTGTATCTCCTCCCAATGGCAAGCCAGAAGGGCCTTGTTAGCAGTTACAATATGCTTTCCTTTTTGGATCGCACCCAAGATATAACTCTTGGCTGGTTCACATCCGCCGATCAGTTCCACGACTACTTCAATCTCTTCGTCATCAATGATCTTCTTGGCATCCGTAGTCAAGATCTCCGGTTCTATTTGGATACCCCTGTCTCTTGTAATGTCCAGATCAGCTACCCTCTTAACTGTAAATCTAACACCGCTATGTTTTTGTAGTCGAGTACCCTCGCAAGATAGGATCTTCATAACACCTGTTCCCACTGTCCCAAGGCCAATGATCCCAATCTTAATCTCACGCATCTATTCTACCCCTCTTCAACTATTGTCTTCCAGATCTTCTCTACCTGCTCTCGCGTCTCTTCAAAGGTCCCCTTGTTATCTATCACATAATTAGCTACTTCTAATTTGGCCGAAATGGGTAGTTGAGCAGAGATACGCTTGATGGCTTCTTTCTGGTTGAGATTATCCCGTTCCATCACCCTTTTTATCTGTTCCTCATAGTGGAGGTTCACCACGATGAGGCAGTCAACCAGATCCTGCATCCCAGCTTCAAGGAGGAGTGGGGCATCAATGATGAGGATTTTTGGAGGTTGGATTTCGGATTTTAGATTTCGGAACTTTTTAATCTCCTCTTCTATCTCAAGACGGATTCGAGGGTGAGCAACCTCATTCAATCTTCTCCTTAAAGCCTCATCCTTAAAGATGAGATCAGCCAACTTAGCCCTATCGATTGAACCATTACTATCAAGGATCTTTTGGCCAAAGAAATGGATTACCTCCTGCCAAGTCTCTTCTCCTTTAGACAATATCTTCCGACTGATTGAGTCAGCGTCGATAAGTCTTGCTCCCAATTGTTTGAAGAATTTAGCCGCGGTGCTCTTACCTGTTCCATATCCTCCAGTAAGGCCAACAACCACTCGACCTCCTACAGCTCCCTACGCCTCCTCTATCGCCCCAAAGATATTTTCAAGCCTCTTGCCCAATCTCTCCTTAACCAGGGATTCAACTTGGTCAGCCCTCTCCAATTTTAATGCCTTATCGGCTAAATCCTTTGCCTCAACTAGACTTATAGAGCGAATCACCTCCTTGATCCCAGGAATGACTACTCCACTCATACTGAACTCATCTAGACCTAAACCGATAAGCACAGCGGTAAAGAGGGGATTGGCCGCCATCTCGCCACACATAGCCACTCGTCTTCCCCAGCGGTGAGCGGCAATAATCGTTGAATGGATCAACCTTAAGATAGCTGGATGGAAGGGCTTATAAAGATGAGCTACCCTTTCGTTGGACCGGTCTATGGCCAAGGCATATTGAATCAGGTCATTTGTTCCAATGGAAAAGAAGTTAACCTCCTTCGCCAAAAGATCCGCTGTCAAGGCAGCTGAGGGAGTTTCAATCATGGCTCCAATTTCCATATCCTCATCAAAGGAGATACCCCTCTTCCTGAGATCATCTGCTACCTCTTGTAAGATCTCTTTGGCCCTAATGACTTCTCCAATGTCAGTGATCATGGGAAGCATAACCTTCAGATTGCCATAAACACCAGCCCGCAAAATTGCTGATAGTTGTTTCTTAAAGATATCAACATGTTCTAGGCTAAGACGGATAGCGCGGAGCCCTAAGAATGGATTGGGTTCATCAGGGTTCTCCAAGAGAGAAAGGACGAACTTATCTCCTCCTATATCCAAAGTTCGGATGACCACTGGATAGGGGGCATAGATCTGGGCTACCTCACGGTAGACTTCAAACTGTTCTTTTTCAGAGGGAAGGTTCAATCTATTAAGGAATAGAAACTCCGTCCGGTAAAGTCCAATCCCTTCTGCGCCATGACTTCGGGCATGCCTAATCTCCTCTTGAATCTCAATATTGGCCATTATCTTCACCTGATATCCATCCTGGGTTCGGGCAGGCAGATCTCTGAGTGAGTCGAAACTGGCCATAAACGAGAAGTACTCTTGTCGCTTCTTCTCGTAGCTGGCAATCTCTTCTTTGGTAGGATTAACGATAACCTCACCGTGGAGACCGTCAATAATAATCGTATCACCCCTTTTTATGTGGGCACTTATGTCTCCTAGTCCAACTACGGCTGGGATCTCAAGAGCTCTTGCCATAATTGCTGAATGTGAAGTTCTTGAACCAACGTCAGTAACAAAACCAATTACTCTTTCTTTACACATCTGGGCAGTATCAGATGGCGCAAGACTATGAGCAACAACAACAACATCTTCTTCAAATCCCATAAGTGATGCTCTCTTTGAGTTAAGCAGATTCTCAAAGATTCTCTGGCCAACATCGCGGATGTCCGTCTCCTTCTCCCGAAGATGTGCAGTTTTTACAGGAATGAATTTAGAAGTCAGACCTTCTAGAACCTCCCGAAGGGCATACTCAGCAGTCATCCGCCTTCGTCTTATCTTATCGATCACCTTAGTGGTCAAATAATCGGGATCATTTAAGATCAGCAGATGGGTCTCGAAGATATCGGCACACTCTTTGTAGGCATTCTTCTTGTTCTCTTCTATATCTTTCTCTATCTCCTGATGAGTTTCTCTCACCGCACTTTCGAAAAGCTTCACTTCCTCCTCTATCCTTCTTGTCCTGTCTGTCTGCCTTCTTATCCTTGGCTTGTAAGTCTCAAAAAGATAGACCTTCCCTATGACCACACCAGGTGAAACAGGTATGCCCTTAAATCTTTTACTCATGCCTCTTCTCCAAATTTATCCTCTACAAGCCTGGCCAACTCGTCTACCGCCTCCTGGGCATCTATACCATCAGCGTTAATAATGATCTTCGATCCAGGTGTGACTGCCAGCATCATCATTCCCAAAATACTCTTTCCATTGACCTCAGGGTCTCCTCTAAAACATTTGACTCTGATCTCTGAAGAGAATCTATTCGCCTGTTGAATAAATGTGGCACATGCTCGAGCATGTAAACCCAATCTATTTACGATAGTCACTGTCTTCTTAGCTTTTGGCATCTTAAGCCTTATTTGACATCTTACGGTCAATGACCAAAGGGCTCGCCCGTTGGTTAACTACCAAAGAAAGGGGCTATGATAAGACTTAGGGAGACAAGGATCAAAAAAAGGAGAGGAGCACTAATCCCCCTCCGAATGATTAAAGAGAAGAGACCGACTATTATTGTACACCCAAAGACCTGTGCTAAGTAAGTCCAGAAATGGGGGAAGAACTCCAATGGCCATAATTTGAACAATATCCCCAAACCTAAACCAGAGATCACCATCCCTGCTACATTTATATCCCTGGTCAATCTCTGAAGCGGAAGTTTCTTTATCTCTCCTACAACCCCTTCCTTAAACCGGTAACCCATGAGTATAGCCAAAAACCTTGTTGAAAGGTGGACTAGATTATAAAGTAAGAGAAATATTATTGGTCCCCAAATATCCATAGATAAAGCCAAGATACTTCCTAGAAGGCTGAAGAACGGTCTTATGCCTGCCCAAAAGAATGAATCTCCTAAGACGGCTAAGGGGCCAAACATACTCTTCTTCAAGGTCGATATCTGTTGGATCAATACCCCTTTCTCTCTAACATTCTCCTCTTCTTTGGCTATTGTAAGACCAATAATAAAACTGGCCATATAGGGCTGGGTATTGAAGAATTCTAAATGGCGAAGGAAAGACTTTTGACATTCTTTCCTATCGGGATAGAGCTTCTTTAGAGCCGGGATAAGGGCATATAGAAAACCTACATTCTGCATCCGTTCAAAGTTCCAAACACTCTGGATGAAGAAGGCACGCAGAAATACCCTAAAGAGGTCCCACTTGGTAATCAATGACCGGAAATCGGAAATTAGAGGATAATCAGTCACCACTTATCAGCATGAAACCTACTGCTAAAACAAAACCTAAACAAAGAGAGAAGGGCTAGACCTTAAAGCGAAAGAAGGCCTCTAAGGCTGCTGCTATAGCAACTAAGGGGAGCAGATAGAAGCTCACCCCAAAACCCCTCTGAATCTTCATCGGAAGACTATCTATGACTATTTGAGCAAGGTTTACACCGACATAGAGTCCAACCATCAAGATGAGAACCCCCGTTAAAAGAGTGATCCCGATCGAAAGGAGGTTCAGCATTCCAACCTGAGTAAGCCTTCCCTCTTCAACGCTCCGAAGGATGCGATTAGCCAAGAGATCATTGAGCTCTCTATTCTTAATCTCAATCTCTCTTAAGACCAGACCGGATAAGACGGCCAAGATTAATGAGATCATTAAGACGGTTATTCTCTCTCCTTGAATCATCTGACTAAGACCAACCCCTAAGGTAGAGGAGAGACATACATTTGGTGGAACATGAGCACCTATGGGTATCACCTTGATCCAGATCAACTCAAGGATCACTCCTATAAACAGACCATCAGCCAGCCCAGCCGCCGGATTACCCGAGACAAGACCCAAAATAAAGCCTATTAATGGCGAGACAACTATAGGCCTTGAGATCATCGTCTGGGCAACAGCCCGTTCATCGAGGCTAAAAAGACCACCTATCAAAGAAGCAAGAAGAATCTTAGATAACATCATTTCTTTAGCTGCTTGGTGAAAGATTTGGAACTTTAGCTTTTCACATTCTTAAAATGTGAAGTAACTGCCTTTTCAATCAGATCTAGTAAGTCAACCTTGGGGTCTGTGGGTACAGCCCTAGCTTCAAGCTTAACACCTAGGTATCTGATCTGGCGGAAGATACTTATCTCTTCCTCGTTAAGAAAGACCCAAGGTAGAATCTTGATCCGATCATTAGCAGACCTCATCCCGCCTACATTTATCTCCGATATCTTTACTCCCTCTTTGATCAATCTGAGGGCATCCTTGGGGGTATCGAGGAGGAGGATCGTTCTCTTATCCTCAAATTCTCCTCCCTTGAATTTAGAAATAGCCTCTTCGACTCCGAGGATTAGGATCTCCATATTTGGTGGACAAGCCATAGCCACTAACTCTTTTTGAAATTCATCATGGGAGAACTCGTCATTGGCCACTACAATACAGTTAACACCAAGGGATCTTGCCCAACCAACAATCACTTGTCCGTGGATCAGCCTGTCATCAATGCGGACCAAAAGGGGGTTCACTCTCTCTCCTTTTTTTGGATAACCTATCTAACCCTTTGCAGACATCGACGATGCCTCTCATTCCTCCTTTCACGGCCAGGCTCTCCAATTCTTCAAGGGGACTTTCCCGATGGAAGATAACCTCTAAGAGCATAGATAGGTTTACCCCACTAATAACCTTAACTGGATACCGAGTGCTCAATGATGCAGATACATTACAACAACATCCCCCAAAGAGATCCGTAAGGAGAATAGCACCCTGGCCCTTATCTACTTCTTTAATGGCCTCAATGATCTTCCCTAGGAGCTTCTCTTTCCCTTCGTGTGGGAGAAAATCGATCCCCTTAATAGCCTCTATTTCACCAACAATTTGAATGGCAGTTTCGACTAACGCCAGTGCCAACCCTCCATGGCCTATGACCACAATCCCCACCATCTTTTATATTATTCTCCCTCTTCTTTCAGGTTCCGGCCTCCCAACTCCCGAGATATGCCTCTTGTTCTTGAGTCAATTCATCTATCTTCTTTCCCATGATCGAAAGTTTGAGTCGGGCGATCCGATTATCAATCTCATCTGGAACGCCATACACCTTCCTTTCCAGTTCTCTGCCTTTTTTAGTCATATATTCTGTGGCTAAGGCCTGATTAGCAAAGCTCATATCCATAACCTCAGCAGGATGACCCTCAGCCGCAGCCAGATTGACCAACCTCCCCTCACATAACAGATTGATCACCCGGTCATCCTTGAGAATATATTGATCTACGAACTCATGGACCCTCTTCTTTGAAGAGCTCATCTCCTCAAGAGAGGGGATGTCTATCTCTACGTTAAAGTGGCCGGAATTGGCTACAATAACACCAGACTTCATCGATTCAAAGTGTTGCCGAGTGATAATATTGATATTACCTGTAACAGTGAGAAATACATCCCCAATCTTGGCTGCTTCTTGAAGGGGCATAAGGAGAAATCCATCCATCGTGGCTTCAAGTGCCCGCAAGGGATCTACCTCAGTAATAATCACATTGGCACCCATCCCCTTAGCTCGCATGGCTACTCCTTTACCACACCATCCATACCCACAGACAACGAAGTTCTTTCCTGCCAAAAGGATGTTTGTCGCTCGCAAGAGACCATCAATGGTAGATTGACCTGTTCCATAACGGTTATCAAAGAGGTACTTCGTTCGGGCATCATTGACCGCGATGATAGGATAACGGAGAGCACCATCTTTCTCCATACTCCGAAGTCTAATCACGCCCGTCGTTGTCTCCTCTGTCCCACCAATGATCTGATCAATTAAATCCTTATGTTCCTGGTGAATGGTAGAGACTAGGTCTGCACCATCATCCATAGTCATCATCGGCCGATGCCCAATAGCCGCCTTTAAATGGCGATAATAGGTCTCTTTATCCTCGCCCTTGATGGCAAAGACAGGTATTCCACAATCCCTAACGATACTTGCGGCAACATCATCCTGAGTGGAGAGGGGATTTGAGGCACAAAGTACCACCTCGGCCCCACCTGCCTTCAATGTCCTGACTAAATTGGCTGTCTCGGTAGTCACATGTAGACAGGCTGCGATTCTAATTCCCTCAAGGGGACGCCGAACTTTGAACTCCTCTTCGATCAACCTGAGAACAGGCATCGAAGAGGCTGCCCAAGCGATTCTGAGACTACCTTCATCGGCAAGATTGATATCTCTAACATCATATTCCATCTTATACACCTCTTTAAAGATTGGGAATTGAAACTAGCAACCGGTCATTAATTCATCAGTCCCTGGCTGCCAGTAACTATTTTTTATTTGAGCAATTCTTTGGCTTTATCAGTCTTCTCCCAGGTAAAACCTTCCTCTTCACGGCCAAAGTGGCCATAACAGGCTGTGGCTTTGTAGATTGGCCGCAATAGATCAAGGTATTGAATGATCCCCCGGGGGGTAAGGTCAAAACGTTCCCTGACAAGTTTTATCAACTCCTGCTCACTTACACTACTTGTTCCATGGGTATTGATCATCAGGGAGACGGGTTCGCATACACCGATACAATAGGCAATCTGGACTTCACATCTTTTAGCTAGCCCTGCAGCGACGATATTCTTGGCGATGTGTCTAGCCATATACGAACCTGAACGGTCCACCTTGGAGGGATCCTTACCTGAGAAACACCCACCACCGTGGGCCCCTACCCCTCCATAACTGTCAACGATGATCTTCCGACCTGTAAGCCCGGTATCGGCCTGGGGACCTCCGACAACAAACCGGCCTGTCGCATTAATGTGATACTTTATGTTTGAGTCTACAAGTTCTTCAGGAAGAATATGTTTTATAACCTCTTCGATGATCTCTTCCCGAACAACATCTTCGTCTACATCCGGATGGTGTTGAGCAGCAATAATCACACTGTCAATCCGACATGGCACCCCATCGATGTACTCAACGGTCACCTGAGTCTTACCATCGGGCCGAAGATAGGGAAGAATACCCTCTTTTCTAGTATAGGCTAAGCGCCTAGCCAGTTTATGGGCGAGGAGGATAGGTGTGGGCATCAGCTCCTTAGTCTCATCGGTGGCATAACCAAACATCATTCCCTGATCCCCTGCCCCACCTGTATCTACTCCTTGAGCAATATCAGGTGATTGTTCATCAATACTGGTCAATACAGCACAAGTTTCATAGTCAAAGCCGTATCGGGCATCGGTGTAGCCGATCTCCTTGATTGTCTGTCGAACTATATCTGGGATGGAGACATAGCAGTCTGTGGTAATCTCACCTGCCACTATGGCCATTCCAGTCGTGACCAAGGTTTCACAGGCCACCCGAGCCTTTGGATCCTTCTCTATGATGGTATCCAGAATGGCATCTGAGATTTGATCAGCAACCTTATCTGGATGCCCCTCGGTTACTGACTCAGAAGTAAACAGATAATCCCTTTTCATCTATCTTCTACCCTCTAAGCTTGTTCTTTTTTGTCTCTTTTTAGCGGCGATCTCTTTCCGCTTCCTTTTGACGCTAGGCTTTTCATAATGCTTTCGTCGTTTTACTTCCCTGAGAATACCAGCACGCTCACAAGCACGCTTGAATCTCCGGAGGGCACTATCAAAAGACTCTGTAGATCCCACTCTCACCTCAGCCATCCTCTCTTCACCCCCCTTCTCTTTATTCATGTTTTATTCATGGTGAATGGTAGATAGAACTGGTCGATTTTTGGTTTCTATTGATATGCCATCATCCGGGTGGCCAGCTGAATCTACGACCCCCCAGAAGATGGAGATGGAGATGGAAGACCTCCTGACCCGCATCCTTATTACAATTCAATACAAGTCTAAATCCTCTATCTTCTAATCCTTCCTCCCGAGCTAATCCAGCTGCTATTAGGTGCATTTGACCAACGAGCTCTTTATCTACCTCCCCTATATCCATAGTCGTGGGAATATGCTTACGGGGAATGATCAAGATGTGGGTCGGTGCCTGGGGATTGATATCCCGAAAGGCAACCACTCTCTCATCTTCATAGACTATTTTAGCAGGGATCTCCTTCTCGACAATCTTGCAGAATAAACAATCATTCATCTTACCCCTCTATTTAAGGCCTTGTACCCTATATCCTTCCTAAAATGGCATCCTTCAAAATTTATCTTTTCTATAGCCTCATAGGCCCGAATGGCCGCTTCCCCAAGTCTATGGCCATAGGCGGTAATCCCTAATACCCGACCACCGTTGGTCAAGATCTGGTCATCTCTTTGGATGGTACCGGCATGAAAGACGATCACATCCTTACTCTGGGCCACCTTATCCAGACCCCAGACCTCTTTCCCCTTCTCGTAGTCTCCAGGATAACCACCGGAGGCAAGGACTACACAGATCGTTGCCCGTTTGTCCCACTCTAAATCGATCTCGGATAGTCTCCCCTCAAGGCATGCCTCCAATACCAGAAGAAGGTCTGTCTTTAATCGGGGAAGGATGACCTGGGTTTCGGGATCGCCAAAACGGACATTATACTCCAGGAGCTTGGGTCCATCTTCGGTGATCATCAGCCCCAGATATATTACCCCTGTAAATCTACAATCTCTTGTCGAAAGACCCTCGATAGTTGGCCCAAGGATCTCTTCTTCAATCCTATCTTGAATCTCTTGGGTAACTATCGGTGCAGGTGAATAGGCACCCATACCTCCAGTATTAGGACCTCTATCCCCATCATAGACCCTTTTGTGATCCTGGGATGAGGCCATTGAGATAAAGGTCTTACCATCAGTAAAGGCCAGAAAAGAAGCTTCTTCACCCATTAAGCATTCTTCAATGATAACCCTACAACCAGCCTGACCAAAACATCTCTCGACCAGGGTCTTCTTTAAGGCCTCCCGTGCTTCCTCCTTTTCCTGGCAGACAAAGACCCCTTTGCCCTGGGCTAAACCATCTGCTTTAATAACAACAGGCATCTCAACCTCTTCAAGATAGCCAAGGGCCGCCTGATATCCGTCAAAGACTTTGTATCGGGCGGTGGGGATACCCTGGACTGTCATAAACTCCTTGGCAAAAACCTTGCTCGATTCAAGCTGGGCTGCTTTTTTGTCTGGTCCAAATATCCGGAGTCCTCTCTGGTTAAAGTGATCTACTATCCCTTCGGCCAAGGGCGCTTCTGGCCCAACTACCGTAAGGTCGATCCCTTCACTTGCAGCAAAATCTCCCAAAGAAGGGATATAGGCCCAAGCAGGCTCTATCTCAACATTCTGAGCAATAGCCTCTGTCCCGGCATTACCTGGTGCAGCATAAAGTCTTTTAATCTTCGAGCTCTGGGATAGCTTCCAACAGAGAGTATGTTCCCTTCCTCCAAAGCCAACAACCATCACCTTCACAACTCTATCCTCTTGGACTCTACACTTCTTAAATAGACCTCAATGAAAGGATCAATCCCACCATCAAGGACCTCTCTGCCATTACCTATCTCAAGATTGGTCCGGTGGTCTTTAATAAGAGTATAAGGATGGAAGATATAGCTCCTTATTTGACTCCCCCAGGCAATCTCCTTCTTCTCACCTCCTATTTGGTCGATCTCCTTCTGTTTCTTGCGTTGGTAATCCTCATAAAGCCTTGAACGAAGAACCTTTAAGGCATTGGCCTTGTTCTTATGCTGAGAACGTTCGCTCTGGCACGAAACCACTATCTTTGTGGGAAGATGAGTAATCCTTACTGCTGAATCGGTCACATTGACATGTTGACCACCTGCTCCACTCGCTCGATAGGTATCGATTCTGAGATCTTCCTCTCTAATCTCAACCTCACCCACCTCCTCCATCTCGGGCATAATCCAAACAGAGGCAAAGGAGGTGTGTCGCCGTTTAGAGGCATCAAAGGGTGAGATTCTGACCAAACGGTGGATCCCCATCTCAGACTTAAGATACCCATAGGCATACTCACCTTCGATGAGCAGAGTCACACTCTTTATTCCTGCTTCCTCCCCAGGGAGGAGATCAAGGGTTTCTACTCGATATCTCCTCTCTTTGGCCCAACGGGTATACATCCGAAGAAGCATACTTGCCCAATCACAAGATTCTGTTCCACCTGCACCAGGATGGATAGAGAGAATGGCATTCCGTGAATCGTACTTACCTGAAAGCAGGGCTTTGAATTCAATCCCCTTTACCTCTCTCTCAAGTTTCTCTACATCTCTCTTTATCTCTTCCAGTAATGAATTATCACTCTCCTCTTTTGATAGATCTAAAAGTATCTTCAGTTCCTCCAATTGGACCTCGAGGTCTTTTATAGGTTCTATCTTCGCCTTAAAATCTGAGATCTCTTTCAGGTATCTACTTGCTGCTTCAGGATTTTGCCAAAAGTCCTGAGAGCTACATTCTCTCTCCATGTTTTGAATCTGGGCCTCTATCGAGACTACATCAAAGATAACCTCTCACATGGCTAATTCTTTCAGCTAATGCCTCTAAATGGATTCTCAATTCGTCCCACACCTTCCCATTACCTCCTGAGAAATCTTAGTAAAATAGTTAGTAAAGCAAAAGCTACTGGACACTGACCCCACAGAGTTTAACAGATAGAATCACTAACGTCAAGTCATTTCTATCCCCTCAAGAGAATAAAAAAGTAGTTGACAAGAAATGGAACTCCAGGCTATTATCTTTTTGAGAAAGTTGGTAGAGGAGAGAGGAGATGGTAGATTTACCAGTATTGACCCTCAATTCGGGGATGATTCCTATCGACATCTGCCGAGTCAGGGATGCCATTGTCCTTCAGTTACTCAACAAGGCTGCAGCAATCAAGGTAGAACAAGGCAAGTGGATAAGATCCCAGTATCTATCTTTTGCCTTACCCCGAGTGATTACCCTCTTCAACTATCACAAGATACCCGAGAAGAAGGTGGTCTACAGCCGGTTGAACATCATCTATCGAGATGATATGAGGTGTATGTTCTGCGGCAAAAGGTTTTCTATGGATCAGTTGACTGTAGATCACCTCATACCTCAGAGCCGGTGGGATGCACTTCCACCTAATAAGAGACCACTTTCCATCAATTCTTGGGAGAATCAGGTCTGTGCTTGCAAAGGATGTAATAGCATCAAAGGAGATAGGCTTCTCCATGAATGTGGACTTAAGTTGATCAGAAAGCCCTATGAACCTAAGTATCTCCCTCATCTAGTAATCTCAAAGAGAAAAGCCGAAGAATATGGTTGGCTGGAGTTCTTGGGGTATAATGTGAAGGTCGTTGATTTAATCGAATGATTAAAAAAAAATAAGGCGATTATAAACCA
>DNCN01000109.1 GCA_003485015.1 bacterium | reverse complement strand
GGGATATCCTCAGGTTTCTCCCGCAATGTGGGGAGGTGAATCTGGGCCACGTTCAATCGATAGTAAAGGTCCTTACGGAATCTCCCTAAGAGCACCTCCTTGACTATATCTCTATTGGTTGCAGCAATGACGCGAATATCTACCTTGACCATCTCTTCCCCTCCCACTCTATTAAACTCTCCACTTTCGATGGCTCGGAGGATCTTGGCTTGAGTCGAGGGGCTCATCTCGGCAATCTCATCTAAGAAGAGGGTCCCTCCATTGGCCAGTTCAAAGGCCCCCCTTCGCAGACGGACGGCCCCAGTAAAAGCGCCCTTCTCATGCCCAAAGAGTTCAGATTCCAGAAGGGTCTCTGGTATTCCTGCACAATTGACTACAATAAATGGTCTATCTGCCTCTGGGCTATGTCGATGAATGGCCCTGGCTACCAATTCCTTACCCGTACCCGTCTCTCCAGTGATAAGGACATTGATCCTCTCTTTAGAGGTCTCCTCAATAAATCTATAAACCTTTTGCATCGACTCACTTGAGCCAATGAGATCATCAAAACTTGAGCACTTCCCAAACGCTCCAGCAAATATGGCGGGAGGAAATCCCTTAAGAAGCTCATTTACTCGATTAACCAACTTTTCCTGGTCGACAGGTTTTGAAAAAAAGTCTTTTATTCCAAGCCTGAAGGCCTCGATAATTAACTCCTCAGATGAATGGCCCGTAACAAGAATGGTGAATATATTTGGATTTATCCTTCTTAAGAGTCGAAGAACCTCTAAACCATCTAACCCTGGCATCTGATAATCAAGGAGAACCAGAGAACAATCCCCTCTTCTCATCCTTTCCAGGGCTAAACCTCCATCAGCCACGGTCTCAACGCGGTAACCTTCCTCCTCAAACCTAAGCTGGAGGAGTTTGGTAAAGTCAAGGTCATCATCGACAATCAGAAGATTGTGTCTTCCATGTTCCATCTTGACAAAATAGGACCTCTATGGTATCTTAATTTTTAAGAAATCCTTAATAAATAAAGTATATTTTATGAAAACAAAGGTGTCAAGGGAAAAAGAAATTTTTTCCTTTCAACAAAAAGAGAATAAGACCTTCTTTAAGGAGCCGCTAGAGTCTATCTGGAGTTACAGAGATTTTAGCTCCTTCTTTCTGAAATACTCTATTGAAGAAGGACTTTCTCTTAAACCTATTCTTACCCAAGATGAGGTAAGAACTTCTTTTATTATTCTTAGACAGATTGAAGAGTTCATAAAGGGGCGTTTTAAGTTCATTAACTATCTCTTTCTCTCTCCAGCCGGCACAGGAAAAACCTCCCTTCTCTCTTTCTTGAGTGCCAAAGGGATCGAGGCAGGCTATCGTCCGATCTGGATTAATCTCGAAGATGAGATACCTTCTTTTGCGAGTCTCTTAGAAGGATTGAAGAATATGATTCAAAAAAAGCCCATCTTTGTCTTTGACAATATTCATAGGAATCCAAAAATCACTGAACTCGTAAGTGAGATTATTCTTAACTATCCGAATATTCCCATTTGGCTTTCAGCCCGGCAGGCTGAGTTTGAAGCGAGTGTAGCGGATAAATTCAAAGAAATCGAGGCCGGATTTCGAATAGAACCACTGCCTCGGCTTCTGAATAGAGAGGAGATAAAAAGGGTCTTAAATCATCTCAAAGATGGACCCACCAGAGAAGCTCAGGAATTCATCCTTTCTTACTCCCACCTCCCTTTCATTCACCTGGTTGCCCTCTATCTCCGACTTAAGGTCCTTAAGACTGAAGAAAAGGATACAGCTGAGATATTCAAAGAGTGTGGATCTAAGATGAAGGATATTTATAAGGCAATGTATTCTCCCTTAAATGCCCAATCCAAAATCACCTTAAAGTTGATCGCCTATCTGGATGGGATTGAGGAGGATCTTCTTTGGAAGGCACTAGCCTTTCTCTTTGCAAAAAGATTCAATTTTAACCAGTTGTTCAAATCGGGTATCGTTTATAGAGATTCTACCTTTCAGCTGGCCCCAGACTTTCAGACCAGAGAGGTCTTCGATATCCCTCATGAATTGAAGAACTTCATCTATGAACAGATATCTCCTAAAGAGAAAGAAAGATTCGTAGACTTACTTCTAAAGCTTGAATACAGAGAGGGTTTGTTGGCCCTGGCCGAGAGGTTTTGTGGGTTAAGTTATTCCCAAAGAAAGAGATATACCAATTTACTTATTGGCAAACGAGAAGATCCTTTGATTCTCTGGACAATCTCAAGGTTGGCCAGGAAAGATGAGGAGCTGCTTGCTCAATCAGACTATGCCTTGTCCATTCAAAGGAGAGACAAGGTATTAATAAGAACCCTCTATAATTTTGGCTATGCCTACGGGATCAGGGGCCATCCAGAAGGTGCCATTAGATGTTTTGAGGCGGTCATTAAGATGCACCCCCAGGATATAAAGGCTCACTTTAATTTGGCCCTTGCCTATACAAGAAAACTTAGGATTTTCAAGGCAGTTGAGTGCTATCGACAACTTCTAAATCTGGATTCCCGCTGTACCCGAGCTTGGTATAATTTAGGTGTTCTTTATCGCGATTGGCTTGACCCAGAGGAGGGCCTCCACTGTTTTGAAGAGGCTTATCGGCTTGACCCTAATTATAAGATTGATTGGTATACCTTAGGGATAGCCTACGGCAGACGAGGAAAATGGGACAGCGAAATGGCTTGCTACTTTGAAGCTATTAAAACCTCTCCTGAGGATAACCGGGCTTACTTCAATCTGGCCATGGTTTACAGGAAAAGGCAGAATATAGACAAGGCTATTAAGTACCTCAAGTACTCTGGAAGGACTGAACCGACCGATCCCAAGGTCTGGTATGAACTTTCTCATATCTATTTGGAAAAGAACGAGTTAGATCTGGCCATCAAATGTCACCAACGAGCTCTCCAGTTGGATCCTACTTATTCTTTAGAGTGGAATAGCCTAGGAACTATTTATCCTGGTCGGGAAGGAAGAATAAAGGAAGCAGAAGAGTATGAAGAAATCCTCCTTGAAGAACCTCAGGAGAAAGAAGGACTATATCGGCTGGGGGTCCTTTGTAAAGAGAGGGGAGAGGTGGATAGGGCAATCAACTACTTTGAGCGGGTGGTAAAGGAGGATCCGACAGATGTGAACAGCTGGTATGCTCTGACCTCCATTTATGGTGAGAAGGGATTGATCAGTAAACAGATTGAGGCTTTTAGGCGTATAACTAGAAAGGAACCTCCCTACGGCCGTGCGTGGTATAATCTGGCAAATCATTATAGTCATAAGGGATATCCAGAGGAGACAAGAATCTGTCTTAGGGAGGCAGCTAAGATCATCCCGAAAGTTGTTAATATTGATTATCTTGTTTTGTCAAAAGCCTTGCAAACCCCCTCCCAAAGGTTGGAGAGAGAGACGAAAGAGGCCCTTTTTGCAGCTAGAGATAGCATTCTCCAGGGAAGGCCTTTAGAAGCTCGGACGATAAGGAGGGTAGCTAAATTAATAATTGAAGAGGCTTCAGTTAAGGGGATGGAGATTATTTTCAATCCTCTTAGAATTAAACAATTTGAGGACTATTTCTTCATCCATCCGTTAAACGTGGCTCTCCTCTCTCTACTCATCGCTCAGGAATTAAGGATGGACAATCTCGAAGATCTAGCCATTGGGTGTCTCCTGCATGATCTTGGGAAGCTTGTAATTCCCAATCACATCCTTAATAAACCGGGTCTCTTAAATCCTGAGGAGTTGAAGGCGGTGAGGAATCACCCTGCTTACGGATGGCAGATCATCAGCCAAGGGAAGGATTTGGGCGACATTCCCAAAGAGATCACCTATTATCACCATGAATGTTACAATGGCAGTGGTTATCCTGAAGGACTAAGCCAAGACAAGATCCCTGAGTTTGCCTCACTAGTTAATGTGAGTAACCTCTATGATTCCTTGATTCAGGACAGGATCTACCGGCAAGGCCTCTCTCCCTATGAAGCCATGAAAATCATTGTTAAAGAGACGGGTTTAAGGGTCGATCCTAAGGCGGGTAAGGCTCTGCTTAAAATTATCTCCCTTTATCCGATTGAAACTACAGTCTGGCTCAATACAAAAGAGATAGGAGTCATAAAGGGGATCAATCGAAAAGATTTGATGAGGCCAGTGGTAAAACTCACAGTCGATGTCTTTGGAAGGTCATTTAATGAAGATATCTATCTAAATTTAGCCAAAGAGAAAAGGTGTTTTATCACAGGTACAGCATAGGAGAATTAATCAATCTTCAATTATCAATTGGCTAACTTAGAATTAAACCATTGAGATTAAGGGTTGATTTATTGAGGGTTTGAGTATGAATCTTGAGAATTTCTGTCAGGAGTTTGAACAGGAAAGGGCCCTTGTTTCGAGCTTGGCAACAGATGAACTCTGCTCCATTATAACCAGAGTAGTCTTGAGGATACTCGGTTTAGACGTGAGTATAATCATGCTTTATGACATCGTGAACTGGGATATGGTGGGAATAGCTGGTATGGGTGTATCTGAGGAGATAGTGAATATAAGACTTCCTGCAAATGAATGGCCTTTCTCTGAACTCCTGGAAGGAAGGGATCAATATCTGATTGAAGTAGATAAGGATAAGAATTTTGTTTCCAAAATCAACCCTCAATGGAACTCTGGCTTCCTTCTCCTCCTTCCCTTAAAAGATGAGCATCGCCTTATCGGGACACTCATCCTTTATAGAAAAGACTTCTCCGGACCTTTCGATGATAAAATAGGAAGCTTCTTTCGACCTATATGCTCCCATATCGCCTTCTTAATCAACACTCAACAGAGCGCAAGCCTCATCAGGTGGGATAGAAGATCGGGTAGACTTGCCGACCAGATAAAGCAGACTGTAGAATTAAGAGAGCAGACTGAAAAGATAAGGTTAAGAATAGAACAGTCCGCTGAGCTGATCTCAAAGACCAAGGATAAGGTAAAGATAAGAGAAGAGGCAAAGAAACTCCGAAAAGAGAGTTTAGCTCTGGAGAAGAACGTTGAGATACTAAGGTCACAGATTGTGACTCTTGAGGCTCAGGTGGGTGATATAGAAAAACTGATCTTCCAAGCCAAAGAAAGGGATAAATTGATCACAGAGAGGGATAAACTGATCAAGGAACTGGAGCAATTAAGAGAACAGATTAAATCTTCTTCCCAACTCCTTGAGCAAGCCAGACGAATAGAAGAATTGGTCGAAAAGAAGAACGAACTTTCCCTCCTTTATGATATAGCAAAAGAAGCCCCCTCTTTCAATGAAATCTCTTCTCTTCTGGATAATGTCCTAGAAAGAATCCATCCCTTCTTCAAATACGAACTTGGTGCCTATTTGATTTCAGAAGGAGGAAGAACCTTTAGTAAGGTAAAACCCATGATACCTGTTACCCAGAGGACTTTGGAAACTATAGCAGAGGGCATAGGAGATGAATTGAGACTTATGGGGTTAAATATGAAGATCGACCTATTGGCTCACTGCCCATCTATCCTCTCGGAATCAGATAAGGAAATACAAGAGTCCCACTCTTTATTGACTGCTCCCCTCTTTGACCAGGAAGAGATCATTGGAGTCTTAAGCATTTCAAGCTCTGAACCTGAAGCCTTTGCCCTTTCTAAAAAAAGGATCTTCGATCTTTTATCAAGTCATCTATCTCTAGCCATAGCCAAGATTAAACTCTTAAAAGAGACCCAACAGGAATTAAAGAAAGTCCAGACAAAACTTGTCAGATCCTCCAAAATGGCTGCTATGGGCGAGATTACCTCCAAAGTAAGCCATGAACTTAAAGGACCGGTGGGAAGGATAATAATGGCCATTTCCTCGATGAAGAGGTTATCAACGCCCTCTCCTGAGAAATTGAATGAATATATCGATATCTTAGAGAGGGCCTCACACCAAACGAATGAGATCATCAAGAACATCCTCAATTTCTCAAGATCAGTCAGCTTAGAATTAAAGCTAGTCAACGTCAACAAACTCATTGAGGAAGCTGTGCTTCTTGTAGAACACGAGCTTGAAAGGAGCCGAGTTCAACTCAAATATAGACTCGAGAAGAATCTTCCCCCAATCCTGGCCGATCCTGCTCGCTTGGAAGAGGTTTTTACTAACCTCATTACTAATGCTGCTCAGGCTATGCCCCGAGGAGGAGACCTAACTATCCGTTCCCTCCCAAGTCCTGATGCTCTTGGATTTATCCAGATAGAATTTCAGGACACAGGAAGCGGAATGAGTCAGCAGGTTAAGGATAGACTCTTTGAATTATTCTTCACCACTAAGTCAAATGGTCTGGGCTTGGGTTTAGCCATCTCCAAGGAGATCGTTGAAAAACATAAGGGTCAGATTCGGATTGAATCAAAGGAAGGAATGGGATCTACCTTTACAGTATTACTTCCTAGGTAACTGAGGTTGGTATCCGTTACAAGTCAAAAAGAAGGAAGATGGTGGCCCACCTTACTACTCTGGACATCTCTTACATCCTCCCTTTCCTTCTTTAACTTCGACCTTATGGGCTTCGATATAAGGAGCATCTTTACCTGTGGTCTTGACTGTACCTTTGACCACAACCCTTTTACCTATATCCTTAACAGGGTCCAATTGGGCTGGCCAGATACCTACGATATAGATGGAGCCGGTCTCATCCCTGATGGCCCAGTCACTCCGAGTGATACGGGGTGGGATGGCTTCTTGGTCGCTCCATCCCATAAACCTCCCTTCTATCTTCACTTTCTTTCTAAGGAAGGAGTCTTTATCCTCTATAATCTCTCCAATTGAAGTACACTCCTCTTCTATCACCTTGATAGACCTTGCCTCAAGATAAGGGATCTTCTCCTCCGTCGTCTTAACCACTCCTCTTACCACAATTTCTCTTCCTCGATCATTGTAGGGATCAAGTCCATCTGGCCACATCCCAGTGACATAGATCGATCCTGTCTTATCCTTTATCACCCAGTCGGTTGTGGTGATCTTGGGGTGTTCACAATCTTCCCTCCAACCCCAAAACTCACCCTTTATCCTGACCTCCTGATAAAGATGGGGACTTTCCCTTATCTCTCCGATCGAGTTTGAGAGAATCCTCAGTCCAAATAGAAGAGAGATACCTATCCATCCAAGTTTATGATAATATAATAGATCCATTGTTTACTCCGGTCAATAAACCCTTCCAGAGTAACATCAATTTGTCCTCCTTAGTGTGGGGTTTCTTTATTGGGAATTATAAATCACTTGACACCAAAATACGAGTAAATTATAATGGTGTCAATGAGGATAAAAACTCTTGAATCCTTATTAAAGAATGAGTCAATTGCATGTAAATACCTCCAAAAACTGTGTTGGAAAAACTACCGTC